>CAYXZN010000176.1:0-4939 GCA_964469325.1 uncultured Steroidobacteraceae bacterium | reverse complement strand
CATGAACTCCGACGAGTGGGCGGAGCAAGCCCGCAACCTGCTGATCCTGACCGAGGGCTTCCCCACCTACGGCGGACTGGCGGGGCGCGACCTGGACGCCATCGCCCAGGGACTGCGCGAGGTCGTGGACGAGGACTACCTGCGCTACCGGATCGTGTCCACGGCGTACCTCGGCGAGGCGCTGGTCGAGTCGGGCATCCCGGTCGTGCAGCCCATCGGGGGTCACGCCGTGTACGTCGACGCGAAGGCGCTGCTGCCGCAGATCCCGCCGCTCGAGTACCCCGGCCAGGCGCTGGCGGTGGAGCTCTACCGGCAGGGCGGGATTCGGGCGGTCGAGATCGGCTCCGTCATGTTCGGCCGGCACGCCGACGGCTCGGAGTCTCCTGCGCCGATGGAGCTGGTGCGGCTCGCCATCCCGCGCCGCGTCTACACCCAGTCGCACGTCGATTACGTGATCGAGGTGATCCGGTGGGTCGCCGAGCGGGCCGGGGAGCTGCGCGGCTACCGGATCGTCGAGCAGCCCGCCGCCCTGCGCCACTTCACCGCCCGCTTCGAGCCGCTCTAACGCCCCAAGCCGTTCGCCTACCCGGACCTGCTCGACCGGATCCGCACCGCTACGCGACCTCGATCTCGGTGATCCACTTGACCCATTCCAGGCCGCGCCGATCGGGAGCGACGAGCCGCAGCGGGGCGCCGTTTCCGTGAGGCAGCGGCCGGCCGGCGACGCGGGTCGCCAGGACGGCGCCGGACCGCGCTTCGGCGACGGGCATGCGGCAGTACCAGCCGGTCACCGATCGGACGGTGACGTGGCCGGCCTCGGCATCGGCGCCTGCCGCGTCGAGCACGGAGGCGAGTGAGACGCCGTCCCAGTCGGTTTCGATGGCCCAGCCTCCGGTGCAGTCCAGCACGGCACGGCTGCGCGCCGCGTCGAGCGCGCCCAGGTCGTGCACCGAGAGCGCGAGCTCCCGGTCGACCCGGCCGTGGACGCGGAGGCGCCAGCTGCCGGCGTCGATCGGCTCGGTCGTCTCGCCGAAGAAGGTGGTCGGCGGCGGGATCCCGCCGACCGGGAGCCAGCGCGAGCCGGTGAAGCGGCGCACGCCGCCCTGCAGCGCGTCGAGCAGGTTGGCGCCGGCCCAGGCGCTCACGCCGGCCACGCCCAGGCCGCCGAGCGCGAGCAGGGTGCGCCGCGAGATGCGGCGACCCGAACGGCGGCCCGTCGCGGGGGTCCCGACTGCCCCCGACGAAGCTGGTCGTCGCAACCGGGGACGCAGCAGGCGCCAGCGACGCGGAACGAGGTGCGCGACGGCGATCGGCACGATGGCCAGCGCCGCGAGCACGTGAACCGTGAGCAGCGTCCACGGCCCCAGCCAGATCAGCCGCCCGCCGGCGACCCAGACGAACCCGCCGACCAGCGCCGCGCCGACCACGAGCGCCAGCAGCGAGGCCAGACTGAGCCTGCCCCAGCGCCGCGCGGCGACCGCGCCGGGGACGCTGCGCCACAGCTTCAGCCCCACCGCCGCCAGCAGCGCCCCGCCGAGCAGGCCGTGCAGCACGAACAGCGGCGCGGTGGGGGGAGATCCGGCCCGGAGCGAGATCAGCCCGGTGGCGAGCTGCGCGACGACCAGCCCCGCCAGCAGCCGGTCGAGCGTCGCGCTGCTCATCGTCCCTCCGCCGCGGTTCCTACAGCCGCGGGTCCCGCCTCCACAGCTCCGCCTCCACCGCGTCGACCAGCCCGCCCACCAGCCGTGAGGCGAAGCGGTCGACGAGGCGCGACAGCAGCCCGCGCCGGACGCGCACCGGCGTCGCGCGGGCCGGCACGCCGGCCAGCTCGGCCGCGATCTCCACCGCCCGGTCCAGGTCGCCCGTCTCGTCGGCCAGGCCGAGCTCCACCGCCCGCGTCCCGAGCCACACCTCACCGCTGGCCAGCTCCCGTGCGCGGTCCGGAGCCAGGCGCCGCGCCTCGGCCAGCCTGGTGACGAAGCTCTGGTAGTAGGCGTCGACCAGCTCACGCTCCTTGGCCGCCTCGGCCTCGGTCTCGTCGCGCCATGGGGCCCCGAGGCCCTTGTACTGCCCGGCGCGGTGCTCGGCGACGCGGACCCCCAGCCGGGCGAGCAGCTCCGCCGCCCGCGGCGACGCGCTGATGACGCCGATCGATCCCACCAGCGCCTGCGGAGCGACCACCAGCCGCTGCGCGGCCAGCGCGGCGAGGTACGCGCCGGAGGCCCCGACGCCGCGCACGAAGGCGACCACCGGCTTCTCGCGGGCCAGGCGCACCAGCGCCAGGTGCAGGTAGTCTGACGCGGCGGCCGATCCGCCGGGCGAGTCGATCTCCACCACCACCGCCGGCACCGAGCCCGACTCGCGCAGCCGGCGCACCGACTCCAGCCACTCGGCCGATCGCGCGCCGCCGCCGATCGGCCCGTACAGGCGCAGGATGGCGACCCGTCCCGAGCGCGCCGAGCGGCGACCGAGCAGGCGTCCGACGAGTCTGGCGAGGGGACGCATCAGCCGATGCTATCAGCCGACCGGCTCGAGCTCGACCAGGTCGACCGAGGGCATCGGGAGGACGAACGACAGCTGGAGGGGCCGGTCGGTCGCCTGGACCTCTCGCACCGGCTCCAGCTCTTCGAGCCGGTCCGCGTCGCTCAGCGACTGCCACCCGGCGTCGTCGGGCCAGTCGCGCCCGCCGCCCATCCCCTGCCACACCGCTGCGAGGTTCGAGTGCGCGGCGTCGAGCCGCCGCTGCCGCAGCCGGTAGCGGCCCGGGTGCAGGCCCTCCACCCTGAGCGACACGTCGCGGTCGAGCAGCGGCTCGCCGCGCCACTTCTCGTGGTCCAGGGTCGCGTTCCACGACACGACGGTGACGCGGCCGTCAGGGTAGCGGGCGGCCAGCAGGTCGACCATGTCGCCGGCCCCGTCGCCTCCGGCCGAGGCCGACAGCCGTTCGCTGCCCAGCTGCTCGAGCATCCACAGGCCCCACCACTTCGGCTTGCGCAGGTTGCCGACGCTCAGCAGCCCGAACCCACCGTGCAGCAGGCGCGGGGGTGGGCCCAGCTCCTCGAAGTGGTCGGAAACCGTCCAGTGGGCGAGCGACTCGATGCGGCCCATGGCGCTGCGCATGCCGCGCACCACGAACGCGCCGGCCCAGACCGAGTCGTGCAGCTCGGCGAAGTGCGAGGCGTGGGCGCCCCACTCGGTCCACCACTGGGGCAGCTCCGGGCGGCCGTGCCGGGCGACGATCGGCCGCAGGTCCAGCGGCGCGTTGCCGTAGGTGTGGGTGGAGACGAAGTCGATCGGCGCAGCGGAGGCGTCGACGTGCGCGAGCAGCTCGTCGATCCAGCCGGCCGCAGCCGAGGCGGGACCGCCCACCGGCAGGGTCGGGTCGACCGACTTCACGGCTCGGGCCGTGACGTCGTAGAGCCGCAGGTACTCGTCGCGGCTGCCGCTCCAGAAGACCTCGAGGTTCGCCTCGTTCCACACCTCGAACCCCCACCGGCGCACCTCGTCGCGGCCGTAGCGCTGCACCAGGGAAGCGACCAGGTCGCGGACCAGCTCCTCCCATCGGCCCCAGTCCTTCGGCGGGCTGATGATGGCGCGGTACTCGAAGACGGTGGCGTCAGGGTCGCGGGCCAGGTCGCGCGGCATGTAGCCGATCTCCACCACGGGCCGCAGCCCGGTCTCGAGCACCCGGTCGTAGACGCGGTGGATCGCCGAGAAGTCGTGCTGCGCCTGGCCGTCGAGCTCACGGTAGACGCCCAGCTCGTCGTGGAGGATGGCGTGGGCCCGGACCGCCTCGACGCCCAGCTCGTCGTGCGCTCGGCGCAGCGCCTCGAAGAACTCCTGGCCCACCCGCCGGCCTCCGGTGCGGGCGTCGTGCTCGAGCTGGCTGAGGTGCTCGGCGCCGATGATCGGCCGCCACGGCCGTGAGACCGGCCCCATCACCCGCGCCGCGTCGACGACCAGCTCCACGCTGGCCGGCCGGTCTCCGGCCGGGGTTGCCTCCACCGGCTCGGAGCGGGCCTGGTCGCGGTCGTCCACGCTCGCCACCGGCGCCACCCGGTACCAGGCGGCGCGCCCCGGGGTGCCGGTGGTGTCGGTGAAAGGCGGATGGGGGACAGCCGGCGCGTTGGGCTCGCCGGTCCGCACCTGCTCGAACGGGCCGTCGGGTGAGTCGGAGCGCAGGATCAGGTAGCCGGCCGCGCCCTCCACCGGCTCCCAGTCGAGCGTCACCTGCGCGCGGCCCGCGGATGCGTGCACCCAGGCCGGGCTCGGCAGCTGCGGCAGCTCGATGCCGGGCGCCTCGGCCGTGCGGCGGCCGATTCGCGCCTCCCAGTCGGCGCGGGCGTCGCCAACGCTCATGATCGGACGTGGTCTGCAACCGCCGCGCCCGCCGGCTCGGCCTGCGGTTCGGGGACGTCACCGACCTCGTCCTGGATCCGGCGCAGCTCCTCGGTCAGCTCGGACACGACGCCCGCGTAGGCCGGGTCGTCGTACACGCTGCGCAGCTCGAAGGGATCGGCTTCCAGGTCGAACAGCTCCCAGGCCGGGGGTCGCGGCTCGTCCGACGCCCCCGGCTGTCCCAGGCCGCGCGCGTAGTAGTGCACCAGCTTGTGGCGCTCCGTTCGCACGCCGCAGTGCGCCCAGACGCGGTGGATCGAGTCCAGGTGCATCCAGTAGCGGTAGTAGACCGCCCCTCGCCACTCGCCGGGGTCCTCCCCGCCGAGGAACGGGACCAGGCTTCGCCCCTGCATGCGGGGATGCGCCGCGACACCGGCCAGATCGAGGAGCGTCGGCGCGAAGTCGACGTTGACCACCAGCCGCTCGCACCGGCTCCCGGGGGGAGCCAGCGGGGGGTAGCGGACCAGGAGCGGCATCCGGATCGATTCCTCGTACATGAAGCGCTTGTCGTACCAGCCATGGTCGCCCAGGAAGAAGCCCT
>CAYXZN010000175.1:0-4968 GCA_964469325.1 uncultured Steroidobacteraceae bacterium | reverse complement strand
TCGGCAGGCCTGCTCCGCACCGCGACGGCGCCTGCGCTGCTGGAGGCTCCGCCCCCAGACCGATGACCGATCCGGTCCGACCCGACCGTAACGGCCCGCGCGGCTCCAACGACGACCACCCCTCGGGAACGGCTGACCCCTACACGGAGTTCGAGGACTTCGACCTGCCCTCGTACCTCGGCTCGGGCACGTTCCAGAAGCTCCCGCTGGTCACCGACGCCGCCGAGCTCGCCGCCCGGCGTCCCGATGCGGCCATCGTCGGCGCGCCCTTCGACGACGCGGTGAGCCACCGTCCCGGAGCGCGCTTCGGCCCGCGGGCGATCCGACAGGCGACCTACCACACCGGATCGCTCAACTCGCTCCAGCTGGACGTCGCCCCGTTCGAGGTGCTGGACGTGGTGGACGCCGGCGACGCGCCGGTGGCACCCGCGAACCTCGAGCGCGGGCACGAGGTGATCGGGCGCAAGGTGCTGGAGGTGGCGCGCAGCGGCGCGGTGCCGATCGTGCTCGGCGGCGACCACTCGATCACCTACCCGTCGGCGTCCGCCGTCGCCGAGGTCGCCGCGCCGCGACGCCTGGGTGTCGTCCACTTCGACGCGCACGCCGACACGGCCAACTCGAGCTGGGGCCAGCTCCGCTCGCACGGCACGCCCATGCGCCGGCTGATCGAGTCCGGCGCGGTGAGCGGGCGCAACTTCGTGCAGGTCGGCCTGCGCGGCTACTGGCCGCCGCAGGAGACGCTGGCGTGGATGCGCGAGCAGCAGATGCGCTGGCACCTGATGACGGAGATCGAGGAGCGGGGCGCCGAGGCGGTCATCCGCGACGCGATTGCAGAGGCGCTTGACGGGCCGGAGGTGATCTACCTGTCGGTCGATATCGACGTCATCGACCCGGGCATGGCTCCGGGAACCGGGACGCCGGAGCCGGGCGGCATGCTCACCCGGGAGCTGCTGCGCGCCATCCGCCAGGTGGTCGGCGCGGTCGAGCTGGCGGGGATGGACGTGGTGGAGGTCGCGCCAGCCTACGACGTGGCCGAGGTGACCGCGGCCGCGGCCCACCGCTGCGTGATGGAGGCGCTCAGCGCCATGGCCAGCAAGCGCGCGCCGGCTGGCTCCGACCGGCGGTCCGCGCAGGCCGAGATGTCGTCGGGCGGAGGATGACGCGCGTCGCCACGCCGGCCGACGACCATCAGCCGCCGATCCGCAGCGGGCGCTCCGAGACGGTCGTGCCGTTGCGCTGTGCCACCAGGCGGTACTCGCCGGCGGCGAACGAGGCGGCGGACTGGGTCGTGTACATGTAGCCTCCCCCGCCGCGCTGGACGACGAACCGCTGCAGCTCGGTCGAGCCGGACGGCCCCACCAGGTGGCTCGTCATCACGTCGCCGGCCTTCGTCGCCTCCAGCTGGACCAGCACCACGAACTGGCCCCCCTCGACCACGTCGAGCTGTCCCTGGCAGCGCGGGCCGCTGATCGAGCGGCAGGCGAGGATCTGCGCCGAGAAGCCATCGGCGAAGACCGGCGGAACCGGTGTGGGCTGCGCGGTCGGCTCCGGCGTCGGGTCCGGCGTCGGCTGGGTGGTGGGAGCCGCGGTGGTCGGCTCCCCCGTGGCAACCGCAGCCTGGTCCTGCGCCGCGGCCTCCGTCGGCTGGGGCTCGACGGTGCCCCACACGACCATCGCCGGCTGGCGCATCGGCTCCCGGGATCCGGCCTGGACCAGGAAAACCGCGGCGGTGGCGATTCCGGCCGCGACGGCCAGGGCGACGGCGAGGAGGTGGCGGCGCTCGACGCGCGGCGCCGGCAGGGCCGAAACACCCAGGCTGGAAGTCACAGAGCCCACGGCCGGCCCCACCGCCCCTCGGACGCCGGCCGTGACCTCGCCGGCCCGGCGCCACAGCGCTCCGGCGGATGGCATGCGCCAGGCTGCCGAGGTCGGCGGGGCCGCCTGCCGCCGGCGGGGCCGAGACGCTTGCGGTCGGATCTCCGGCAGGACGACCACCACGTCGCGGCCGTCGACGGTGTCGCGGACGCGGACGCGCCGCCTGCGGATCGGCCCCACTCGCCGCAGCGTCGAGCCCTCGTGGACGTCATGGCGCTGCTCGCGGAGGAGGGCCCGGGCGTGGGCACGATCCTGATCGGTCACGCACCCGCAACGTGCATGGGACGGGCCAGCGTGCCTCCGCCGTTCGGGGCATGCGTGCGCGGGCGAGCTGGGGGGCTAGGCCTCGATGCGGAACGAGGTCTCGGCGGCCTCCGTGCCGTTCCGCGTGATCACGACCTGGTAGCCACCAGGCTCGAAGCGCCCCGTCGCGACGCCGAAGTACGCCCAACCACGGCCACTGCCCGAGTCCACGAAGGATCCCTGGTCGACCTGGGAGCCACCGGGGTTGACGACCTGAATCTCGATCACGTCGTTCGGCTGGTACTCGTCGAAGTTCACCAGCACCCACACCTGGCTGGTTCCTTGCGCGATCGTGGAGCCGTCCTGCGGGCAGCTTCCGCCGCCCTGGCCATCACCCACGGGCTGAACGGCGCACGGCTGAGCCTCGGCCGTGAAGCCGTCGGGGAAGGTGAACGGGCCGTTCGGCGACGGTCCGGGAGATGCGGGATCGGTTGTGGGCGGAGCGGTCTCGGTGGGCGCCGCGGTTGGCGACGGTGAGACCGCGGCGTCGGGGGTCGGTGTGGGTGACGCCTCCGCCACCGGGCCGGTCATGATGCCCGCCAGCAGCGCCCCGCCCAGGACGGCGACGATGCCCAGCACCACGAAGCCGATCAGCACGGCAGGGCCGATCGCGGACGGCCGCTCCTCCTCTTCCTCGACGTAATCCGCGCCCGCGTAGGCGTACGGGTACGCCTCCTCGCCGTAGGCCGGCTGCTCGTAGGCCGGCGGCTCCCCCGGGGAGGGCTGGTCCTCGTACCCCCGCCGGCCATCGTCGGCCGGTTCATCGCGCATCCGCTGCCGGTCCTCCGGATGCCGAAGCGGCTCGTCCCAGGTCGGCGGCGGTGGTGGAGGCGGCTCCGAGAACCGGTCGATACGCGGCTGCGCGGCCTCCTCTTCGGCGACCTGGCGGGTCGTGCTGTCGTACGGTTCGGGCTCGTACCGCTCGTAGCCGGCCGAGCGGGGATCGGCGCCTGCGTAGCTCCCCCGCCGGAACGCACCACCGGCACGGCGGCCGCGGATCCGCTCCTCGAGCTCGCCGCGGTCCATGCCGCGCGGCCGCGCGCGCGTCATGTCGGGGATCGGCGAGCCGCAGTGGGTGCAGTAGGGGGCAGGCGCGGTCGACCGACGGCAGGTCGGACAGCGAATCTGGCCCGGCTCGACGCTCGACATCGCCGGTCATTGTAGGAGCCGGGAGAACCGGCCACAGGACAGGCCGGTTCGCCTGCGCCCAGACCGCAGCAGAACGGGCGTGGAGCGTGCAGCGAGCGTGGACGTGACCGGGAGCGAGAGCTGAGGCGACGAGTGACCGGCGCCACCAGGCAGGCCGCCGCGGGAACCGTGGCCGCGCAGGACGCCGCGCCGCCGCTGTCAGTGGCGGTGGACGTCGGCAGCTCGTCGGTGCGCGCGGGTCTGTACGACGCGCGCGGACGGCGCGTGCGCGGCTCGGTAGTCGGGTCGGGCTACCGCTGGCGGGCGGCGTCCGGCGGCTCAGTGACGGTCGAGCCGAGCGTCGTGATGGAGCGGGTCGAGACAGCTCTCGACCGCCTGGTCTCGCGCCACGGCGCGCTCCTGGCCGAGGTGCGGGTGGGCGGCCTGTCGACCCTCTTCCACAGCTTCGTGGAAGTCGACCGGAGCGGAGACCCGCTGGGATCGGCACTCTCCTGGGCCGACACGAGCCGCGCAGAGGCCGCCAGGGAGCTGGAGCGGCGCCTCGACGGGGGCGCGGTGTGGGAGCGGACCGGCCTGCCACTGCATCCCGGGTTCTGGCCGGCCCGGATCCTGGCCGCCCTGCAGGAGCGACGCCGGACGGGCGCCGAGCGGCGCTGGTCGGGCCTGCCGGAGCTGATCCTCCGGCACCTGACCGGCACCTGGGGCACGGGCCAGACCCTGGCCTCGGGCACCGGACTGGCGGACCGCCGCAGTGGAGGATGGTGGAGCGAGCTGCTCGAGGTGCTCCGCGTCGCCGCCGACGAGCTCCCTCCGCTGCTGGACGAGCGGCGCCCGGTGGGGACGACCTCGGGGCCGCTGGCGGTGCGCTGGCCGCAGCTCGCCCACGTCGAATGGCTGCCGCCGGTCGGTGACGGCGCGTGCGGCAACATCGGCCTCGACGCCACCGGGCCGAGGCGGGCGGCGGTGATGGTGGGCACGTCGGCCGCTGTGCGAGTGCTGGTCGAGGACCCGCCGGTGGTGCCTAGGGGCCTGTTCGCGATGCGCACCGGCTGTGGATCGACCCTGCTCGGCGGCCAGCTGAGCGAAGGCGGCGGCCTCCTGGCGTGGTGGGCGAGGCTGGTCGGTCGGCCGATCGCCGAGCTCGACGAGATGGCCGCCGAGCGCACGTCGGAGCTCGCGGTGCTGCCCTACCTCACCGGCGAGCGCGGCCTCGGCTACCACCCGTCGGCGCGCGCGGCGATCGCCGGGCTCGGCCTCGACGACGACGCGGCCGACGTCTTCCGGAGCCTGATGGAGTCGCTCGCCATCAGCCTGTCCGAGGTCGACCGACGCCTGGCCGAGGCCCTACCCGAGCGCCCCCGCATCATCGCCTCGGGAGGGGCGCTGGCGCGCTCGGTGCTCTTCCCCCGGCTGCTGGCCGATGCGCTGGGGCGACCGATCGAGGTGTCGCATACGGGCGAACCTTCGCTCCGCGGGGCGGCGCTGCTGGCGCTGCGCGCCTCAGGGGTGAGCGGCGAAACGGTGCCACCGGCTCCCGGGGGCCGGACCTTCGAGCCCGATCCGGAAGGGAGCCTTCGCCTCGACCGCCTCCGGCACCAGCGAGCGGGCCTCTACCGGGCGCTCGTGTCCGAGGACGGCGGC
>CAYXZN010000174.1:0-5009 GCA_964469325.1 uncultured Steroidobacteraceae bacterium | reverse complement strand
GGCGCGCGCCTCCTCCTCGCGGCTGCCCCAGAAGGTCATCTCCTCGACCAGCTGAACCTCGCTGCTGAACAGCGCGCCGACGCTCTCGCCGCGGTGGATGCGCTTGATCGCCTCGCCGAAGAGCGGCGCCACCGACAGCACGGTGACCTGGTCGGGGGCGCCGTCGGGGAGCGGGATGGTGTCAGTCACAATCACCTCGGTGATGGGCGAGCCGGCGATCCGGTCCAGCGCCTCGCCGGAGAAGACGCCGTGGGTCGCGCACGAGTAGATCTCTCGCGCACCCTCCGCCTCCAGCGCGGCCGCCGCCTCGATCAACGAGCCGGCCGTGTCGATCTCGTCGTCGATGATGACCGCCGTCTTGCCGCGCACCTCACCGATGACGTTCATCAGCTCGGTCCGGTCCAGGTTGCCGACCCGCCGCTTCTCGACGATGGCGAGCGGGGCGGCCAGCATCTCGGCGAAGTTGCGCGCCTTCTTGGCGAACCCCAGCTCGCTGACCACCACGATGTCGGTCAGCTCCTTCTTGCGGATGTACGGGACCAGGATGTTGATCGCGGTCAGCTCGTCGACCGGGATCGAGAAGAAGCCCTGGATCTGCCCCTGGTGGAGGTCCATGGTGAGGACCCGATCGGCGCCGGCGACGGTGACGAGGTCGGCGATCAGGCGGGCGGTAATCGGCACCCGCGGCTGGTCCTTCTTGTCCGACCGCCCGTAGCTGTAGTACGGGACCACCGCCGTGATGCGGCCCGCGCTGGCGCGCTTGAAGGCGTCGATCATGATCAGCAGCTCCATGATCGAGCGGTTCACGGGGCGCGAGGTCGGCTGGACCAGGAAGACGTCCTGCTCGCGGACGTTCTCCATCACCTTGACGAAGATGTTCTCGTTGGAGAACTCGAACACCTCCGCGTCGCCCATCCGCGTCTTCAGGTAGCGGCAGATCTTCTCGGCGAGCGGGCGGTTGGCGTTGCCGGCGTAGATGCTGAACTCGTCGGCGTACACGGGCGATCTCCGGGACTGATCTCGCTCCCCGATTCTAACCCGTGCGCCGCGATCAGGCCTCCTCGTCGGGCGGGATCTCCGGGCGGGTGTCGACGAACACGGCGATCGAGACGATGCGGTCGCCGGCCGACGGCTTCATCACCGTCACGCCCCGGCTCGAGCGCCGGTAGCGGTTGATGGTGCTCACCTCGGTGCGCAGGATCGTCCCCTCCTGGGTGATCAGCATCAGCTCCTCGTCGTCGCGGCCCACCAGGCGGACGGCGGCCACGTCGCCGGTCTCCTTCGACAGCGAGTTGGCGATCACCCCGCCGGTGGCGCGATGCTTGACCGGGAACTCCGCGATGTCGGTCCGTTTGCCGAATCCCTGCTCGGTCACCACCAGCACCTGCTCGGAGAGGTGCTCGACCACCTCCATCCCGACCACCTCGTCGTCGCCCCGCAGCCGGATGGCGGTGACGCCCATGGTGTCGCGGCCCATCGGCCGCACCTCCGCCTCCCGGAAGCGTGCGGCCTGGCCCTTCCGGGTGGCGACGATGATGTCGTTCTGCCCGTCCGAGAGGCCCACCCACTGCAGCTCGTCGCCGTCCTGGAGGTTGATGGCGATCAGGCCGTTGGCGCGGATCTTGGCGTACTCGGCCAGCGAGGTCTTCTTGATCATCCCGCGCCGTGTGGCCATCACCAGGTAGTGGTCCGGCTCGAACTGGGGCAGCGAGATGATCGCGCTCACGTACTCGCGCGGCTCCACCTGCACGCCGGGAAGATTGATGATGGGGATCCCCTTGGCCTGGCGACTCGCCTCGGGGGCGGCGTGGACCTTGGTGATGAAGACGCGGCCGCGGTTGGTGAAGACGAGCAGGTTGTCGTGGGTGTTCGCGACCAGCAGGTGCCGGACGGCGTCCTCCTCGCGGGTGATCATGGCCAGCTTGCCGCGACCGCCGCGCCGCTGGCTGCGGAAGGTGGCGATCGGCTGGCGCTTCACGTAGCCGCGCTGGCTGAGCGTCACCACCACGTCCTCGCGCGCGATGAGGTCCTCGGCGGTCAGCTCGCGGTTGGCGTCGGCCTCGATCCGGGTCTTGCGGTCGTCGCCGTACTTCTTCTTCAGCCCGCCCAGCTCGTCGGTGATGACGACCAGGATCTTGCGCGGGTTGGCGAGCAGGTCCTCCAGCTGCGCGATCAGGCGGATGATCGACTCGTACTCGTCTTCGATCTTCTTGCGCTCCAGCGCGGCGAGCCGGCGCAGCTGCATCTCCAGGATGGCGTTGGCCTGCACGTCGGTCAGGCCGAAGCGCTTCATCAGGTTGGTGCGCGCGACGTCCGCGTCGGCGGCGGCCCGGATGGTGGCGATCACCTCGTCCAGGTTGTCGAGCGCCTTCTTCAGCCCCTCCAGGATGTGGGCCCGCTCCTGGGCGCGGGCCAGGTCGTACTCGGTCCGCCGGCGGATCACCTCGCGCCGGTAGTTGATGTAGTGCTCGAGCAGGCGCTTGAGGCCCAGCGTCTGGGGCTGGCCGTCGACCAGCGCCAGCATGTTGGCGCTGAAGCTCGTCTGCAGCTGGGTGTGCTTGAACAGCTGGCGCATCACGGTGTGCGGCGAGCCGTCCCGCTTCACCTCCACCACGATCCGCATCCCTTCCCTGTCGCTTTCGTCGCGAATGTCGCTTACGTCGGTGATCCGCTTCTGCGTGACGAGCTCCGCCATCTTCTCCATCAGCGACGTCTTGTTCACCTGGTAGGGGAGCTCGGTGATCACCACCCCCATCCGGCCCGGGCGGATCTCCTCGAAGCTCACCTGGCCGCGGATCGCGAAGCGGCCACGCCCGGTGGCGTACATGTGCCGGATCGCGTCCTGGCGCTCGCGCTCGCCGGTGATCGAGTTGCGCACGTCCTCGAAGCGGAAGATCGTCCCGCCGGTGGGGAAGTCCGGGCCGGTGACGATCTCCGCCAGCTCGTCGACCGTCATCTCCGGGTTGTCGATCAGCGCCGAGACGGCGTCGCACACCTCGGACAGGTTGTGGGGCGGGATGTTGGTCGCCATTCCGACCGCGATCCCCGACGAGCCGTTGACGAGCAGGTTCGGCAGCAGCGAGGGCAGGACCAGCGGCTCGCGCAGGCGACCATCGTAGTTCTCGACGAAGTCGACCGTCTCCTTCTCGATGTCGGCCAGCAGCTCGTCGCTGATCGCCGCCATGCGCGCCTCGGTGTAGCGCATCGCGGCCGGCGGGTCGCCGTCGATGGATCCGAAGTTGCCCTGGCCGTCGACCAGCGGGTAGCGGAGGCTGAAGTCTTGGGCCAGCCGGACCAGCGTCTCGTACAGGGCGAGGTCGCCGTGCGGGTGGTACTTGGCCATCGCCTCGCCGACGATGCCGGCGCACTTGCGGTAGGCGGCCGTCGAGCGCAGCCCCATCTCCTGCATGGCGTACAGGATTCGCCGATGCACCGGCTTGAGCCCGTCGCGGACGTCGGGCAGCGCGCGGGCGACGATGACGCTCATGGCGTAGTCCAGGTACGCCACCCGCATCTCGTCCTCGATCGCCACCGGGCGGATCGTTCCGATCCGATCCTGCTCCATTCGCTCCCTTTGCCTCTGCTTCCGGCCGATTCGTCAGCCGATCGTGTCGCCGATGCTCCCCGCCGTCACTCGCCGGCGGTCCCCGCCAGCTCGGCGCCGTAGCGCTCCTTGAGCGCGCGCTTGTCGCTGGGCGCCGCACCCAGGTAGCGGCCGCGCCCTTCCGCCACCAGTCGTCCGTCCTCGCCCCGCACCTCGCCGGTGACCTCGAAGATGCGGCGCTTGCGCGAGACCACCCGGCCGACCGCGGTCAGCTGCTCGCCGGGCGACGCCGGCGAGCGGTAGCGGACCGACATCTCCGCGGTCACCGCCCAGGCGTCGTCGCTCGAGGGCGCCCAGGCCATCACCTCGTCGAGCAGGGTGGCGACGATGCCGCCGTGGACCTTGTCCGACCAGCCCACGTAGTCGGCGCCCACCGTCCAGCGGGTGCTGGCCTCGCCGTCGCCAAGCTCGATCTCCAGCCCCATCCCGATGGGGTTGGTGGTCCCGCAGGCGAAGCAGTGGTGATCGGCGAACGCGTAGCGCCTGCCTCCGACGGCGATGACGCCGCGGCTGGTGCCGATGGAGCCGCTCTCGCTCGCCCCCTGGCGGTTCACCACCGCTCGTCCTCGTCCTCGTCCTCGTCGGGACCGTAGTCGGACCACGGCTCGTCACTGTCCCGGGCGCGTCGCAGGCAGTGGTCGGCGATCGCCAGCGCGAAGGCGTGGCTCACCGCGTACCCGTCGCGCAGGAAGTTGACCGCGTCCCGGCGATCGCCGATCCCGTTCGCCTCCATCAGGTCGCACCACTCGTCGAGGGTCCGCCCGGTCTTGCTGGCAACCTGCCGAATGTCTGCGACGTGTCGAGATGGCATCGATCAGGTCCGTCCGTAGCTGGTTCCGATGTTCCTGGCCGGCTCAGATGTCGAGGTTGCGCACCTTGCGCGCCTCGGCTCGAATGAAGTCGCGTCGCGGCTCGACCCGCTCGCCCATCAGCGTGCTGAAGATCTCGTCCGCCTCGGCCGCGTCGCCGATGTCGATCCGCAGCAGCGTCCTGGTGTCGGGGTTCATGGTCGTCTCCCACAGCTGATCGGGGTTCATCTCGCCGAGCCCCTTGAAGCGCTGCACGGTGACGTTCTTGGTCTTCCCGTCGCGGGTCATCTCCTTGAAGATCTGCTCGCGCTCCTTCTCGTCGCGTGCGTAGCGCGTCACCTTGCCCGTGCTCAGCCGGTAGAGGGGCGGCTGACACAGGTACAGGTACCCGTTGTCGATGATCTCCGGCATGTGCCGGTAGAAGAAGGTCAGGAGCAGGGTGCTGATGTGCGCTCCGTCGACATCGGCGTCGCTGAGCAGGCAGATGCGGTGGTAGCGGAGCTTGCTGATGTCGAAGGTCTCGCCGATGCCGGTGCCCAGCGCGATGATCAGCGGCCGGATCTTCTCGCTCGACAGCACCTTGTCGATGCGCGCCT
>CAYXZN010000173.1:0-5069 GCA_964469325.1 uncultured Steroidobacteraceae bacterium | reverse complement strand
TACTGGGGCTGGGAGCTGGCCTGGCTGGTCTACTCGGTCGCCGGTGTCCTGGCCGTGTCCCTCATCGGGCGCGCCCAGGGCGACGAGCGGCTGCTGCTGACCCTCGTCATCGGCACCATCTTCTGGAGCTACCTGTCGATAGTCTTCGAGTTCATCGCGGAGGCGGTCCAGTGGGAGCGCTGGGAGGGGACCCTGGAGTACACCTTCATGGCCCCCGTGCGCCGATACACGCAGCTGCTGGGCGCTGCCTTCTACGCCGTGGCGTTTGGGCTGGTGCACACGCTGTTCGTGCTGACCGTGCTGGTGCTCTTCTTCGAGCTCGACCTGTCGGCGGCGAACTTTGTGACCGCCGGCTTCTTCACCCTGCTCGGGACGGTGAGCTTCATGGGCATCGGCATCGCCGCCTCGGTGCTGCCGCTGATGTACGTGGAGCGCGGCGCGCAGATGGTGTTCGTGATCCAGTCGCTGCTGCTGCTGGTGAGCGGCGTCTACTACAGCGTCGACATCCTCCCGGAGTGGATGCAGGCCATCAGCGCCCTGTCGCCGGCGACCTACGTCCTCGAGGGGGTGCGGGCCGGCCTGATCGACGGGGTGGGGATCGGCGACCTGCTGCACAACGTGTGGCCGCTGCTGGTGATCGGCCTGTTGCTGATTCCGCTCGGCCTGTGGATCTTCGGTATCGCGGAGCGCTACGCGAAGCGGACCGGAAAGCTCAAGAGAGTCGGATAGGAGAGGTGTCATGACCGTCGAGGAGGTCTCGACCGACAAGGGGCTGCCGGCCGGCCTCACGCTCCGAGCATGGGCCGGCACCCCCGATACCGCCCGCCTGGCCGAGCTGATGGCCGGCGTGTCGAACGCCGCCAACCGGGCCGATGAGATCGACCAGCTGGTGGTGCCCGCCGAGCTGGCCAACTGGCTGTCGTCTCCCGGGGAGCACTTCGACCCGGCCGGCGACGTGGTGCTGGCGGAGGTGAATGGCACGCTCATCGGCTACGGCTGGGTCGAGTGGGTGGACACCACCGACGGGCTGCGCGAGCACCAGGTGAGCGGCTACGTGCACCCGGACTGGCAGCGGCGGGGGATCGGACGGGCGATCCTGGACTGGGAGGAGGCGCACGCGGTCTCGCACGCCACCGCGAGTCCGACCGACAAGCCGCTGGTGCTGGCCTCGTGGTCACCCGAGCGGCGGGTCGCCAAGCAGGCGCTGCTGACCGGGGCCGGCTACGAGGTGGTGCGCTGGTTCTTCGACATGCGCCGGCCGACCCTGGACGACATCGAGGTGCCGCCGATGCCGGAGGGCCTGGAGGTCCGGCCGATCGGGCACGACCGAGCGTCGCTCCGCCGGCTGTTCGACGCCGATGCCGAGGCGTTCCAGGACCACTGGGGCGGGTTCGCGGCCGATGACGCCGAGTTCCAGATGTGGGTCGGCGAGCCGACCTTCGACCCGTCGCTGTTCGTGGTGGCCTGGGACGGCGACGAGATCGCCGGTGCGGTGATCAACGCCATCTACGCCGACGACAACGCCGCCTTCGACCGGCGCCGCGGCTGGCTGGACAGCGTCTTCGTTCGCCGTCCGTGGCGGCGTCGCGGCCTGGCGGGGGCTCTGGTGGCACAGTCGCTGGTGGTGCTGCGGGATCGCGGCATGGACGAGGCGATGCTGGGGGTCGACAGCGACAACCCGACCGGGGCGCTGGGCGTCTACGAGCGTGCCGGCTTCGTCGTTCACCGGCGGGGAATGGCCTTCCGCAAGGCGATGGAGCTTCCGCCGTCGTAGCCCTCACCCGCCGATGTACCGGTCCCGCCGGTATCGAAGGGGGGTCGGCCAGCCAGGGTCTACCGGGCCGCGCATCAGCGTGCCGTGGTCAGCGGGCCGCGCCGGCTGCCCCGACCCGCTCGCGGACCTCGTGGTAGTAGTCGACGATCCGCTCGGTGACCCGCGGCCAGCTGTAGTCGAGGGCGCGCTCCACGCCCGCCTCGCCCATCCGGTGGCGGAGATCGGCGTCGCCGGCGAGGGTGTAGAGGGCGGCGGCCAGGGCGCGGTGGTTGCGCGGCTCGACCAGGAAGCCCTGCACCTTGCGCTGCACCACGTTCTTGTAGCCGTGGATGTCGGACGCCACGATCGGCAGCCCGGCGGCCATCGCCTCCAGCAGCACGATCCCGAAGCTCTCCTGGCCGGTGGACGGGGCGCAGAAGATGTCGGCGCTGGCGAAGTAGCGCGCCTTGTCGTCGTCGCTGACGCGCCCCAGGAACTCCACGTCGCGGATCCGGCGCACGGCCACGTGGCGGCGGTACTCGCGGCGCCGCGGCCCGTCGCCGACCACCAGCAGCCGCGCGTCGACGCGCCGCTTGCGCAGGCGGTGATAGGCGCGCAGCAGGTGCTGGAGCCCCTTGCGGTCCTCCAGCCGGCCGACGAACAGGATGTTCAGCGTCCCGTCACGCAGCTCCTCGTACGGCTCGGCGCCTCGGAAGCGCTCGACGTTCACCCCGTTGGGGATGATCCGGTACTCGCCCGGGAAGTAGCGGCTGGTGAAGTGTCGGGCGGCGCCGCTGACCGCGATGCGGCCATGGAGCTGTCGGGCCAGCCGCCCGTAGGCCTGCTTGCCGATCCAGTAGCTGGGGCTGAAGCCGCCGAAGGCGTGGAAGGTGCCGATGTTCACCGTGTTCGAGTTGCGCAGCACCGTGGGCGACAGGAACGGCACGAACGGCTCGTGGAAGTGGAGGATGTCGAACCGGTGCTCGGCCAGCAGGTCCTGGGCCTGCTCGTCGAACTGCCAGCCCAAGGTCACCCGGCCGATGCTGCCGTTGGCCGGGAAGGCGAACCCGTAGCCGAGGCGGATGATGTGGCCCTCGTTGTGGCGCTGCTTGCCGTAGGCGCTGGTGATGATCCACACGTCGTGGCCCAGGGCGCGCATCGCCTCGTAGGTGTAGCGGACGTGCTCGTTCACGCCTCCGGGCAACGGGTAGCCGTAGGGGGACACGATCCCGATCTTCAGCGGCCCGCCACTGCCGGTCATCTTGCCGTTGCCCTCGACGGGGGCGGCAACCGCCGCGCCCGCCGCGACGGGTGGGGTCACCGGTCGCCGTGTACGCGTCAGCGCACCCTCCTCCATGCGGTGGAGACAGAGTACCAGCGCCCGGCGAGCTGGTTCCCGACGGAGCTCAGATGCCGGTGTCGACCGGGAGCGGGGCCGGGGCCAGACCGGCGGCGGGCTGCTCGACGGGCGCCCCCAGTGATGCGAGGTAGCCGTTGAGGAGCGCCACGAACCGCTCGGGGGCCTCCTCCATGGGCGCGTGCCCCAGGCCGGGGAGGACGTGCAGCTCCGCCGAGGTCAGCACCTCCGCGATGCGGTGCGCCATGGCCAGCGGGACGATCCGGTCCAGCTCCCCCCACACCACCAGGACCGGGCACTCCAGATCGGCGAGGTAGCTGGAGGCGTCGGTACGCATGATGTCGCGGCAGGCGCGCCACAGCGTGTGGGGTCGGAGGCGCCAGGCATCGGCCAGCATGCCGGCCAAAGAGCTGTTGGACTGCTCCCGCGTCGAGCGCAGGATGTCGGCCAGCGAGCGGGCGATCCCGCGCCCCAGCGGCAGCGCCGGGGCGTCGACCAGGACCAGCCCCCCGACCAGCTCGGGGCAGGTCGCGGCGACGACCAGCGCGACCGTGCCGCCCTGCGAGTGGCCGACCAGCACCGGCCGCTTCGCGGGGGCGTCCTCCAGCCAGCGGGTGAGCGCCACTGCCGCGTCCAGGACGGTGACCCGGCCCGCATCGGCCTTTACCAGCCGCGGCAGGTCGAGGGCGCACACGCGCCGTTCGCCGCTGAGCCGCCGCATGGCCGGCTCCCAGACCGACGTGCCGCCGAAGATCCCTGGCAGCAGGACCACGGCTGGATCGTCGCCGGGCTCCCAGATGGCGAGGCTGCTGGGCGTGCCAACCATCGGCCACCCTCCGTTCCGCTGGCAGCGCGCCGGGCTCTCGGGTGGCCCGATCGGCGGCCAATGGCGTGGCGATTCTTGCAGATCGGCGGCTCGGAGGGAAGGGTGGAGCGAGCCGCGCGCTCAGCGCCACTCCTCGCCGCCGCGGATGGCGTGCCCCAGCTTGCGCAGCTTGGCGGCCAGCTGGCGCGGGTAGACGGTCACGTTGTGCCAGGTCGTCCAGTGCTCGCCGAGCGCCTCGACGCGCCCCTCCAGCAGGGCCCGGCGGTAGGCCTCAGCGGACGCTCCGGCGAAGAGAGTGCGACCCGAGCCGATGTGCTCGAGCAGGTGCGCGTCCGAGTTGCCCACCCCGGGCAGCCCCAGCTCCTCGCTGTTGAGGCGCACCATGGCCGTCAGCCGGATCCTGCCGGCGTGGCTGGGGTTCATGGTCTCCACGGCGTCGAGGTGCACCCCCTCGGCCGGGTGATCACGGACGCCGATCAGGCTGCGGCGGCCCACGCTCAACGGGAGCGGCGCCATGGGATGGGCGGCGATGGCCAACCCGCCCGCCTCGTGGATCCGGCGCAGGGTCTCCTCCAGCGGGCGCAGAGCGGGGATCCGCTCCTCGATGAACAGCGCCAGCACGTGCCCGCGGCGGGTGGTGACCTCCTCGCCCACCACCAGGTCGAAGGAGTAGTCGCCGGCGGCGTGCAGTTCTGCCGCCCGCAGCGCCCCGTCGACCCGCTCGTGGTCGGTGATGGCGATCACGTCCAGGTCGGTCCGCCGCTCCACGTGCTCGAGGATCTGGCGCAGCGTGTTGGTCCCGTCGGAGTAGAGCGAGTGGATGTGCATGTCGGCCAGACCCCGCTCGCCGCCGTTGCGAGGCGCGCGGTCCGCGGCGCCGCGGGCCTGGCTCATCCCCCGCATCAGGCCACCCGCGTTCGAGCCGCCCGACGCTGCCGCGCTCGCCACTCCCTGGGCGCCAGGTCGCGCCAGATGGGCTGGAAGGCGCCCCACCACTGCTCGGGCGCGGCGCCGATGTCCCGCTCGAAGCGGCTCGCCATCAGCCGCGTCAGCTCCTCGATGTCGCGCCGCCGGTCGCCGCTGGGCTGCCACTCGACCAGCTCGCCGCGGCCCAGGAAGCGATCGGGCCCGAC
>CAYXZN010000172.1:0-5126 GCA_964469325.1 uncultured Steroidobacteraceae bacterium | reverse complement strand
GGAGCCGATACGCCCAGGCGTCGAGCCGCTCCGGATCCCGCAGAGCGGGCAGGTCGCGCCAGATGCGTACCAGCGCCTCCTGCAGGGCATCCCCGGCGGCGTCGAAGTCGCGCAGGATCCGATGCGCGACGCCGAAGAGCCGATCGCTCATCTCGTAGGCGAGCACGGCGAACGCCTGTCGATCGCCCCGCTGCGCCTGCTCCACGAGGTACGGCTCCATTGCACCCTCCCGAGGAGGCGAGTCGACGCCTTCCTCACCGGGTATGGCGTGACGAGTTGGCTGTCCGGTTCGATCTTGCTCCTGCGCTGACGTCCGCTCGCTCGCGAATCCGCGCGGGGGCGCCGCCGCGTGGCAGTCAGCCGTGCTGCGGCCGGTCGGACCCGGTCCGTCGAGGGTCGGAGTCGTCAGCCAGTGAGGCCAACGGCCACCGAAGCGCGGCTCGTTAACCGCCTCCCTCATCCGGCGAGGGAAGCGGCCACTGGGAAGGCCGATTCCGGCGCTGGGAGACGGCGGATCGGGCGCACGTTGGCCGTTGGCCTCACGTCGTGACGGCTGGCGCGATCGAAAGCGGAGACGCACGGCGTCTGCGGCGGGGATCCGCACGCTCACCGGGTCGGGTCGTGCTCCTCTCCTGGAAGTGGACCGGAGGACGGTACCGGGCGCGGATCCTGCCGCCGGGGCGGCTCGGGAGTACCATCGGCGCATGAGCTCAGACGTCTACGTCCTGTCGGCCGCCCGCACGCCCATCGGCAAGTTCGGGGGCGGCCTGTCGACCGTCCCGGCGACCGAGCTGGGGGCGACCGCGATCCGTGCCGCGGTCGAGCGCGCGGGCATCGCCCCCGAAAGCGTCGACGAGGTGCTGATGGGGCAGGTGATCCAGGCCGGTGCGGGGCAGGCGCCGGCGCGCCAGGCCGCGCTGAAGGCCGGCCTGCCCGACAGCGTCAGCGCCACCACCGTCAACAAGGTCTGCGGCTCGGGGCTCAAGGCCGTGATGATGGGCGCGGCGGCCATCCGCGCCGGGGACGCGAAGGTGATCGTGGCCGGCGGGATGGAGAACATGAACCTCGGCCCGTACCTGCTCAAGCAGGCGCGTACCGGCTACCGGCTCGGCAACGGTGAGCTGATCGACGCCACCGTGCACGACGGCCTGTGGTGCTCGAGCTGCGATGTCCACATGGGCATCCACGCCGAGCGGGTGGCGGACAAGCACGGCGTCACCCGGCAGGCGCAGGACGAGTTCGCGCTGCGCTCCCATCAGCGCGCCATCGCCGCCCAGGAGTCCGGGGCCTTCGACGAGGAGATCGTGACGGTGACGCTGGCCGGCAGGAAGGGCCCCACCACCGTGACCGCCGACGAGGCGCCTCGCTCCGATTCCACCCTCGAGGCGCTGGCCCGCCTGAACCCGGCCTTCAAGCCCGACGGCGGGACGGTCACCGCCGGCAACGCGCCGGGCATCACTGATGGAGCCGCCGCCCTGGTGCTCGCCTCCGAGGTGGCCATGGACGGGGGCCAGGCCAACGGCGCGCAGCCGATGGCGCGCATCCTCGGCTACGCCCAGGCCGATGTCGCCCCCGAGTGGCTCTTCGAGGCACCCATCGGCGGGGTCAGCCGGCTGCTGGAGCGCCTGGGCCTGGAGCTCGACGACTTCGACCTGGTCGAGATCAACGAGGCGTTCGCTGCGCAGGTGCTGGCCGACGGGAACGCGCTGGGCTTCGACTGGGAGAAGGTGAACGTCCACGGCGGTGCGATCGCGCTCGGCCATCCCATCGGCGCATCGGGCGCACGCGTGCTGACCACCCTGCTGTACGCCCTGAAGCAGCGGGGAGGTCGGCGGGGGCTGGCCACCCTGTGCCTTGGCGGTGGGGGAGCGGTGGCCCTGGCGGTCGAGCTCGTCTAGGCCGCTGGCCGGCGGGCCATCTGGCAGGTGTCCTGCGGGGGCGCCTTCGTATAATCGGGTCCCGTCGCTCCGCGGCCTGCTTCGGCCGCGCCCATGGCGAGGCGCCGCGGTGCTGCTCTGCAAGGAGGCGTTCAAGCACTCGATGGCCATCAAACCGATCGCTGAGGCGCCGAACATCTGGGCCATCGCCCAGCAGCAGTTCGACCACGCTGCCGACAAGCTCGACCTGGACGATGGCCTACGTCGCGTCCTCCGCGTCCCGAAGCGAGAGCTGACCGTCAACTTCCCGGTCACGATGGACGACGGCCACGTCGAGGTCTTCACCGGCTACCGCGTCCAGCACAACCTGTCGCGCGGGCCGGCCAAGGGCGGAATCCGCTACCACCAGGACGTGACCCTTGACGAAGTGCGCGCGCTGGCGATGTGGATGACCTGGAAGTGCGCCGTGGTGAACATCCCGTACGGCGGCGGCAAGGGGGGCGTCGTCGTCGATCCCAAGAAGCTGTCGATCAAGGAGGTCGAGGGGCTGACCCGCCGTTTCACCACCGAGCTGAGCCCGATCATCGGGCCCGATCGCGACATCCCGGCCCCCGACGTGAACACCAACGCGCAGGTGATGGCCTGGATGATGGACACCTACTCCATGCACCATGGTTACACCATCCCCGGCATCGTCACCGGCAAGCCGGTCGCCGTCGGCGGCTCGCTGGGCCGCAACGAGGCGACCGCCCGCGGTGCGGTCTACACCCTCCTCCAGGCGTCCCGCGTGCTCGGCCTGCCGCTCGACGGCGCAACGGTCGCGATCCAGGGCTTCGGCAACGCCGGCTCGATCGCCGCGGCCCTACTCGCCGCCGAGGGTGCCCGGATCGTCGCCGTCAGCGACTCGCAGGGCGGGATCCACAATCCCAGGGGGCTCGAGCCGCGCAAGGTGAACAACTGGAAGAAGGAGCACGGGACGGTGGTCGGCTTTCCCGGCGCCCAGGAAGTCAGCAACACGGAGATCCTCGAGCTGGAGTGCGACATCCTGGTCCCCGCCGCGCTCGAGAACCAGATCACCCGTCACAACGCGGAGCAGGTCCGGGCAAAGGTCGTGGCCGAGGCCGCCAACGGCCCGACCACCCCGGAGGCCGACGAGATCCTGCACCAGCGCGGCGTGTTCATGATCCCCGACATCCTGTGCAACGCGGGGGGTGTGACGGTCAGCTATTTCGAGTGGGTGCAGGACATGCAGTCGTTCTTCTGGACCGAGGACCGGATCAACGGCAGCCTGAAAGAGATCATGGACCGCGCCTTCAGCGCGGTGCACGACATGGCCGATCATCGCGAGGTCGACATGCGCACCGCGGCGTATATGCTGGCCGTGGCACGGGTGGCGGAGGCCACCACGCTCCGGGGCCTGTACCCGTAACCCGACCGATCAGCCGTGGGCCGACCGGCCGACCGCCGGTCAAGGCCCTGGACTGACCGATGGGGGCGCCGGCGAGCCTCGCCGGCGCCCGGCGCGTACCACGGAGGCCGGCGTGCTCGACCACGAAGAGCGCTTCCTGTTCCGGGAGGAGATCCTCAACCTCGCCAACGCGCTCGCCGAGCCCGGCGAGCTCGACAACGTTGAGGACCTCCTGGCCGACATCACCACCAGCCCCCGCTTCGACGCGGAGGTCTTCACCCTCGAGCGCTCGCTGCAGGTGATGCTCGGCGCGCGCGCCGGGTCCACGCTGGTCGGGCTGCTCACCGTGGACCGCGAGGTCTTCGACGAGGTGGGCGAGGTCGGCCTCCCGGCCGAGATCCACGAGCGGATCGTCGGGTGGCGCGCTCGCTTCGGGCTGGCCATCGACAACGCGCTCAACTTCCTGAACAACCCCGACGGCATCCAGGGGCACAACTTCGGCACGCAGCTCATCCACGGTGAGGGCGGCCCCACCCTCCAGGGGCGGCTGACCATGGTCCGCTACAACAACGAGCCGCAGTACTTCGTGGCCGACGCGGACGTGCTGCTGGCGATCGCGGCCGACATCATGGAGCGGCTGGGGGAGCACCTCGAGCCGGAGATGATCGACCCCGACCTGCTCGGCCGGCTGCGGGAGGGGTTCGAGCGGATCGAGCGGCGCGGCAAGGCCGCCAAGTAGGGGAAAGGGAGGCCGGACGTGGGCACCCGCCGGCCTCCTCGGCGCATTCTAAGCGAGCCCCCCTGAGCGTCAGTAGTACTAGCGGGCGCCCGCGCGCCTAGCCGAGCGTCAGGCAGTCGGTCAGCCGCGTCCGGCCGATCCGCACTGCCAGCAGCGCGAGGGCGGGACCGGTCACCCGCTGGAGCTCGGCCAGCGTCTCGGCATCGGCCACCGAGAGGTAGTCGACCCGCGCCATCGGCTCGTCGTCGAGCACCTCCTGCATCCGCGCCCGCAGCACCTCGGCCGAGCGCTCGCCGCGGTCATAGGCCTGCCGGGCCGCGGAGAGGGCGCCGAACAGGACCGGCGCGGCGTGCCGCTCCTCGATCGACAGCGAGGCGTTCTGCCACGACAGGGCGAGCCCGTCGTCCTCGCGGACGGTGGGACATACGACGGTGTCGACGTTGACGAACAGGTCGCGCACCAGCTGGCGCAGGGCGACCACCTGCTGGGCGTCCTTCTCGCCCAGGTACAGGCGCGCCGGCCCCACGATGTGCACCAGCTTGAGCATGGACGTCACCACCGCGTCGAGGTGTCCAGGACGGCTGGCTCCCTCCAGCCGCTCGCGCAGACCTCCCACGCTGACCGTGGTCGAGTGGCGGGGCGGGTAGATGGTGCTCACCTCGGGGGCGAAGACGAGGTCGGCAGCCTCGCGCTCGAGCAGCGCCAGGTCGCGTGGCTCGTCTCGCGGGAAGCGGGCCGCGGCAGCGGGGTCGGGGAAGACGTGCGGGTTGACGAAGATGCTCACCGCCACGCAGCCGTTCTCCTCTCGCGCGCGCCGCACCAGCGACAGCTGCCCGTCGTGCAGGAAGCCCATGGTCGGCACCAGTCCGATCGAGTCGCCGGCCACGCGCCGCTCGAGGATGGCGGCCCGCAGCTCGGGCACGGTGCGGACGACGTTCAACTGCCGGTGCTCAGGAAGAGCTGGACGGCGACCGCGACCCGCGGCGGCGTGGGCTGGGGCGCGGCGTCTCCGGGGCACGCCGGTAGCGGTCGGCGATCAGGTCCCACAGCCGCTCGGCGATCTGGCGCTTGGGGAGCATCGGCCAGTCGGTCAGCTCGCCCT
>CAYXZN010000171.1:0-5130 GCA_964469325.1 uncultured Steroidobacteraceae bacterium | reverse complement strand
CCTGATCGACATGGACGAGGTCCGGGCGCTGGCCCGGGAGCATCGGCCCAGGATGCTCGTCACCGGCGCCACCGCCTACCCGCGGGTGTGGGACTTCGCCGCCTTCCGCGAGATCGCCGATGAGGTGGGCGCCTACCTGTTCACCGACATGGCCCACTTCGCCGGCCTGGTGGCGGCCGGGGTGCACCCCAACCCCGTGCCCCACTCGCACGTCGTCAGCACCACCACCCACAAGACCCTGCGTGGCCCGCGGGGCGGGATGATCCTGTCCGTCGACGACCTCGCCAAGCAGATCGACAAGGCGGTCTTCCCGGCCGTGCAGGGCGGGCCGCTGATGCACGTCATCGCCGCCAAGGCGGTCGCCTTCCGGCAGGCCATGAGCGACGAGTTCCATCGCGACCAGCAGCGCACTGTCGCGAACGCGCGGGTGCTGGCCGAGACGCTCGCCTCGGAAGGCGCCTCCATCGTCTCCGGCGGGACCGATAACCACCTGATGCTGGTCGACGTCCGCCCCCTCGACGTGACCGGCAAGGAGGCCGATGCGGCCCTCAGCGCGGTCAACATCACCGTCAACAAGAACACCATCCCCTACGACCCCAACCCGCCCATGGTCGGCAGCGGCATCCGCGTCGGGACGCCAGCGGTCACCTCGCGCGGGATGGGCGAGGCGGAGATGCGGGAGATCGGCCGGCTGATCGTGGCCGGCATCCGGGCGCGTGACGATGCCTCGGCCCAGGAGGGGCTGCGACGGGCCGTTGCCGGCATCGCGGACCGGTTCCCGGTCCCCGGCCTGCCCGAAACCCTGCCGGCGGGGAGCACCGCCCGCGCCTGACGCCGCCGCCTCCTCTCGCCGGCGGGGCCGCGCGGCCAGCGGCGCCCCTGTCGCACTTCCGCCCCTTGCGAAACGCTGAGCGCTTGAGTCGGCGACGAAACGGGCTGCTTCGCGGCGAGCCAAACACCCCGTGTTTCGAACGACGCCCGAATCGCCCGCACCGGGGCTTATGCCCGTCGTTTCAAACCGCGGGCGCGTGAAGCGTGGAGCGAACGAGGCTTCGGCGCCGGCCGCCTGACGGCTCAAACACCCGGTGTTTGGCAGAGCCCGCAGGGCCCGCCCGCCACCCGGCATGCCCCGGAGCCGAGCCCCCTGCCGGACAGGCACGGGCCCTGCGCTATACTCGCCTCGTCCGACCGCTGTGAGTCGAACTCAATGCCACAACTGACGAGCACCGGGCTCATCAGGATCCTGGGTCACGTGACCCTGATCATGGTGGTCCCGATGCTGGGAGGCGCGGTCGCCGGGCTGCTCGCGGACAGTGCCCTGGGGACCTCGCCCCTCTTTGTGTTGAGCGGCTTCGCGGCCGGCAACCTGATCGCAGCCACGGGAATCTGGCTCTACATCCGCACCCACCGCCCGGACGTGCCAGGCGGCGGGACCGGGAACGAGGCCCGGCGCGAGGTCGCCGGGAACGGCGGAACCGGGTACGAGGGGGCCGCGAGCGCGTCCCGGGGCGAGGTGGAGCCGAGGTCCGGCGAGCCGGCCGATGACCGATGACGGGAGTCGGCGCAGCGACCCGGGCCGGGCACCGTGGGGGATCGCATTCGACCTGGGGGTGCGGCTCGGGGTCAGCGTGATCCTGGGCCTGGGCGCAGGCTTGCTGCTGGACAACTGGCTGGGCACGCTGCCGGTCTTCACGCTGATCGGCATGGTGCTCGGGATCGGCGCCGCCATGTACACCATCTGGGACGTGGCGCGGGATGCAATGAGGAGATGACCGCAGGTGCCTGAGGAAGAGGGCGGCGAGAGCCTGATTCACGTCAGCATCGAGGCGGAGCCGCTCTTCGCGATCGGCCCGTTCGAGTTCACCAACAGCATGGTCGGGGCGCTGATGGCGTCGGTGATCCTGCTGCTGGCGGCCTCCTACTTCATCCGCCGCGCGCACCTCGTCCCGACCCGGATGCAGAGCCTGATCGAGATGCCGATCGAGTGGATCACCGGCATCGTCAGCGGTTCCACCACTCGCTGGCGTGGCTACGCGGGCCTCATCCTGGCCCTCTTCCTGATGATCCTGGTCGCCAACTGGGTCGGCCTGCTGCCCGGCGTCGGCACCATTGGCCTGATCCACCACACCGACCACGGCGAGGAGCTGATCCCGCTCATCCGGCCCGCATCGGCCGACCTGAACTTCACCCTGGGCCTGGCGATCGTGGCCTTCATCGTGTTCGTGTGGTGGGGGGTGCGGATCAACGGCGTCCGCGGCTACCTCCGCGAGCTGGTCGGCGAGCCGGTCTACATGGCGCCGCTGATGTTCCCGATCCACCTGATCAGCGAGCTGAGCCGCCTGATCAGCCTGTCGATGCGACTCTTCGGCAACGTCTTTGCCGGCGAGGTGCTGCTGGCTACCATGATCGCGCTGGCGCCGATCATCGTGCCGGCGGTCTTCCTGGGCCTGGAGGCGGTCTTCGGCTTCGTCCAGGCGCTGGTCTTCGCGCTGCTGACCATGACCTACATCTCGCTCGCCATCGCGGAGCACCACGCGGGCGGGCACGGCCACGAGGGCGACGAGCCCGAGAGCCCCGAGGTGCAGGAGCGCGCCGGCGAGCGCGCATCGGCGCACGCATAGGGGGCAGGAGAAGGGTTTGAACGTCGCCTGCCGCAGGCAGGCGCTCAAGAAGGAGGAGAAACGCGTGGAATCCAATCTGGCTGCCGGTCTCGCCATGGGCCTGGGCGCCATCGGCCCCGGCATCGGGCTGGGCATAGCGGTGAGCAAGGCCATGGAGGCGCTCGGCCGCAACCCGGAGGCGTCGGGCGCCATCTTCGTGCCCTACATCCTGGGCATCGCCCTCACCGAGGCGATCGGGATCTACGCCCTGGTCGTCGGTCTGCTGCTCATCTTCGTCGCCCCGGGCGCCTGAGTGCGGCCCGCGATGGCGAGGATCGTGTAGATGGCCGAGTTCTTCGACGCGTTCGGCGTCGACATCTGGAAGCTGGGCTTCCAGGTGCTGAACTTCCTGCTGCTGCTCTACCTGCTCAACCGGTTCCTGTTCAAGCGGGTCTCGGCCGCCCTCGACGAGCGCGGCGCGCGGATCAAGAAGGGCCTGGAGGACGCGGAGGCGGCCGCCCGCGACCGGGAGGCGGCGAAGGCGGAGCGGGAGGCCGCGGTGGCGAAGGCGCGCGAGGAGGCCCAGGGCCTGGTGGCCCGCGGCACCAAGATGGCCGAGGACGCCCGCAACGAGATCCTGGCCGATGCCCGCGCCGAGGCGGAGAAGCTGGTGAAGAAGGCGCGCCAGGAGATCACCGTCGAGAAGGAGCAGGCGATGGCCGAGCTCCGGACCCACGTGGCGGACCTGGCCGTCGAGGCGGCCGGCAAGCTGGTCAGCGCCCAGATGGACGCCAGGACCCAGCGCCGGCTGGTCGAGGAGTTCCTGGCCGAGCTCCCCGCCGACGGCGGGGCAACCGGCGATCGTTCGGCCGCCGACCGCTCGACCGTCAGGACCCGGCGGAGCTGACGAGCCGATGGCCCGCCGCACCGCCGCCGCCCGCCGCTACGCCGAGGCCGCCTTCGAGATCGGGCTGGCCGATGGGAACCTCGACCGGTGGGAGGCCGACCTGCATCGGCTCCGCGACGCGCTCGAGCATCCGGAGCTGCGCAGCGTGGTCGAGCATCCCGCCATCCCGTACTCGGCCAAGGAGCGGGTGCTGCGCAAGGTGGTCGAGACCGACATCCTGCCCGGAGCCATGAACCTCGTGCTGCTGATGGTGCGGCGAGGGCGTCCGAGGGTGATCGGCACCGCCGTCGACCGCTTTGACGAGCTGCTGCGCCGGCACCGGGGGATCTCCCTGGCGGAGATCCGGACCGCCCTCCCGCTGGGCGACGAGGATCGCGGGGCGATCGTGGCGCGGCTCCGGGAGCTGACCGGCGACCAGGTCGAGACCCGCGAGGAGGTCGACGAGCGCCTGATCGGCGGGGTCGCGGTGCGGGTGGGTGACGTGCTGTACGACGCGAGCGTGCGGAGCCGGCTGGAGCGGCTGCGCGCCCGGCTCGCCGCGAGATAGGCGAGATAGGAAGGAACGAATGGCGATCCGATCCGACGAGATCACGCAGATCATCCGCAACGAGATCAAGGGCTTCGAGGCCGGCGCCGATGTCTCCGGGGTGGGCAGCATCGTGGAGGTGGGCGACGGGATCGCCCAGGTGTACGGGCTCTCCGGGGCCCTCGCCAGCGAGCTGCTGGAGTTCCCCGGCGGGGTCATGGGGATGGCCTTCAACCTCGAGGAGGAGACGGTCGGCGCCCTGATCCTGGGCGACTACACCGGCCTCAAGGAGGGCGACCAGGTCAAGACCACCGGGCGCGTGGTCGAGGTGCCGGTCGGCGACGCCCTCATCGGCCGCGTGGTCGACCCGCTTGGCAAGCCGCTCGACGGGAAGGGCAAGATCGAGACGAAGAAGACCCGCCCGGTGGAGCGCATCGCGCCCGGCGTGATCGTCCGCAAGCCGGTGGACACGCCGGTGCAGACCGGCATCAAGGCGATCGACTCCATGATCCCCATCGGCCGCGGCCAGCGCGAGCTGATCATCGGCGACCGGCAGACCGGGAAGACCGCCATCGCCATCGACACCATCATCAACCAGAAGGGACAGGACCTGGTTTGCATCTACGTGGCGATCGGCCAGAAGATGTCGACGGTGGCCGGCGTGGTGGCCGCGCTCGAGGAGCGGGGCGCCATGGAGCACACCATCGTGGTCGTCGCCGCGGCCTCGGACCCCGCCCCGATCCAGTTCCTCGCCCCGTACGCCGGGGTGGCCATGGGCGAGGAGATCATGGACAACGGGGGTGACGCGATGTGCGTCTACGACGACCTGTCGAAGCACGCCTGGGCGTACCGGCAGGTGTCGCTGCTGATGCGCCGCCCGCCGGGCCGCGAGGCGTACCCCGGCGACATCTTCTACGCGCACTCGCGGCTGCTCGAGCGCGCCGCGCGGATGAACGAGGAGAACGGCGGCGGCTCGCTCACCGCGCTGCCGATCATCGAGACCCAGGCCGGCGACGTGTCGGCCTACATCCCGACCAACGTGATCAGCATCACCGACGGGCAGATCTTCCTCCAGTCCGACCTGTTCAACCAGGGCC
>CAYXZN010000170.1:0-5145 GCA_964469325.1 uncultured Steroidobacteraceae bacterium | reverse complement strand
TGAGCCGATGCATCTCGTGCTCGTACGTCGGGCGGTCGATCTCGCCGCGGTCCAGCTTCACCCGCAGCTGGCGCACGTCGCCGGCCTCCGGCAGCGAGCCGGTGGTGGTGGTCGGGTACGGCGGCAGCTCCAGGTCGCGCTGGGCCGCGCGGCGCTCGTCGCGCGGCGCCCTGGGCAGGAGCTCCCCGACCTCCGGCCACTCCGCGCTCGGCGGGCGGACAGGCGCCGACGCCTCGCCAGGGAGCGCTCGCGCCCACTCGGCCAGCGTGCGCGCCTTCTCCCTGGCGAACTGGAAGCCGGCCGGAAGCTGCTCGCCCTCCACCGTGTAGGGCAGGAACATCAGGCTGGTGGACGGGACGATGCGGAGCGTCTTCCCGTCGTCGGCCAGCGCCCCCAGCGCCCGCCGCGCGCGCTCGTAGTCGTCCGGCCACACGCTGCGCCCGTCCATCACCCCCAGCACGTGCTCGGGCTGTGCGGCCCAGGCCCCCGACCCGGACAGCTCACCTGCGGAGGCCGCCGGCACCTGCACGGCAAATCCTTGCCGCCCCAGCGTCTCGACCGTCCGCGCATCGGCCTCACCGAACTGGACCGTGACGATCGGTGGGGCCGGCAGGCCGACCTCGGCGCCGGCATAGGCCGCATCGAGGAGGGCGCGGTCGTCATCGGCCATCACCAGGCCCAGGCTGGGCTCGTCGAGCTGCAGTCGGAAGCCGGGGTTGCGCTGCGACTGATCCCGCACCCAGCCCCACAGCGCCGCCCCCGCGGACCGCGCCAGCTCCTCGCGCGTCACTCCCTGGCCCAGCTTGGCGAGCTTCGCCAGCGAGTAGGGGCCGAGGATCGGCCAGGTCGCCCCGTCGCCCATCGGCTCACGCCAGGGGAGCGGTCGGAGCTCGCGGATCGGCGCCTCCACCTCGGGCACCACGAAGTGGTAGTTGGTGTCGAACCACTTCGTCATCTCCCACGCCTCGCGCTGCGGCGTGCCGCGCGCCAGGGCGGTCAGCCCGCCGAACGGGTCGCTCGCCAGCGGTCCGGCCAGCTCTTGCGGCACGATGCCCAGCATCAGCGCCGTCTCGAGCACCTCGTCGTACAGGAAGAAGTCGTCCACCGCCGAGCCGATCAGCTCGCGCTGCTCGTCGACGTGGGCCTGGCGCAGCTCGGCAATCCGAGCTTCGAATGCGTCGAGCTCCATGCGCGCCGACCAGCGCCGCTCCAGGGCCCACTTGAGCTCCCGGTTCGGCCCGATGCGCGGATAGCCGATCAGCTGCGGAACGATCTTCATCGAGCCGTGCAGTCTAGCCCAGCACCTCGATCCCAGCGCGCCCTGCCGCGCCCTCGAGGCGAGCGTCCACCGTGGCCAGCGGCACGCCGTGCCGGACGGCGAGCGCCAGGTACGTCGCGTCGTAGGCGGTCAGGTCCAGGGCGCGGGCCACCTCGAGGATCTCGGCCAGAGCGACCTCCAGGCTGATGGGCTCGACGTGGATGGGCAGCGCGGACAGGAGCTGGCGCAGGCCGGGCAGCTCGCCGGCCGACAGGCGGTTCCGGCGCTCAGCGCTCCGGAGCCCATTGGCGACCTCGAGCGGCCAGATGGGTGGCGCAATCGCCTCTTCGGTCGCGAGCCGCTCGAGCGCCACGTCCGCGCGCTCGGTCAGCTCGTCCTCGAAGCACCACGCCAGGCTGACGGAGGCGTCGACCACGAACACCTCTACCGCCGCCCCTCGTCGATCAGCTCACGCAGGCTGACGCCCCCCAGTGACCGATGCTTCCGCGAGTTCCGGATGACGGCAATGGCATCTTGCGGCGTGAAGGCCTTCGCGCCCGATGCCGGGGCCAGCACCGCCACCGGGACGCCGTTCCTGGTGATGGTGATGGTCTCGCCCTGCGCGACCTCCTCGAGTAGCCGCGACAGGTGCGTCTTGGCCTCGTAGGCGCCGATGGAGCGCATAGAAAGGGTCCCTTTGGTGGCGACCGACTAGTCGGCGACTAGTCTACCAATAGCGACCGGACCCCATGCCCACCGCGGCCGTTCGGCGGACCGGGCGGGAGCCGGAGGCATCGGCGCGGTAGACTCTTCGACCGGAGCGAAAGAGCAGCAGAAGCGCAGCGGAAACCGCGAGGGGACACGCCATTGGAGCCGGGCACCGACCAGGGCCGCATCCTGTTCACCTCTGAATCGGTGACGGAGGGGCACCCCGACAAGCTGTGCGACCAGATCGCGGACGCCATCCTGGACGACGTCCTCGCCAACGACCCCGACGCGCGCTGCGCGATCGAGGTGGCGGCCACCACCGGCCTGGTCTTCGTGCTGGGCGAGATGACCACCAGCCACTACGTGGACGTGCAGGAGGTGGTGCGCCGGACGGTGCGCGAGATCGGCTACAACTCCAGCCACCTGGGCTTCGACTGGGAGACGTGCGGCACCATCAGCGCCATCAAGGAGCAGAGCCCGGACATCAGCCGCGGGGTGGACCACGCGCTGGAGTCGCGGACCGGCCAGGAGCCGGACGAGCTGGGGGCCGGCGACCAGGGGATGATGTTCGGCTACGCCACCGATGAGACGCCCGAGCTGATGCCGATGCCGATCCAGCTCGCGCACGCGGTCGCGCGGCGCCTGGCGGAGGCGCGCAAGGACGGGTCGCTGCCCTTCCTGCGCCCCGACGGCAAGAGCCAGGTGACGGTCGAGTACGACACCGACGGGCGACCCGCCCGCGTCCACACGGTGCTCGTCAGTGCCCAGCACGAGCCCGATGTCGATCCCAAGGAGCTCGCCGATGGGATCCGGGCCGAGGTGGTCGAAGCCGCCATCCCGTCAGCGCTGCTCGACCGTGATACCCGCTACTACGTCAACCCGACCGGGCGCTTCGTCATCGGCGGGCCCATGGGCGACTCGGGCCTGTCGGGACGCAAGATCATCGTCGACACCTACGGCGGATCGGCGCGCCACGGCGGGGGGAGCTTCAGCGGCAAGGACCCGACCAAGGTCGACCGATCCGGGGCGTACATGGCGCGCTTCGTGGCCAAGAACGTGGTGGCGGCCGGGCTGGCGCGGCGCTGCGAGATCCAGCTGGCCTACGCGATCGGGGTGGCGCGGCCGCTATCGCTGAACGTCAACAGCTTCGGGACCGGGGCGGTGCCGGATCATCGGATCGCGCAGCTGATCACCGAGCACTTCGACCTGCGCCCGGGGAGCATCATCCCGGACCTGACCCTGCTGCGGCCGATCTACCGCCCCACTGCCGCCTACGGTCACTTCGGCCGGCCTGACCTCGACCTCCCCTGGGAGCACACGCCCCACGCCGATGCGCTGCGGGGACCCGCACAGCAGACCAGTCCTGAGAGCGTCCTTCGATAGCGGAGCAGCCTACAATTCGCCGTCACGTATCCGAGCCTGATCCAAGCCCTGCATGACCGACGTCCCCGACTATCGCCTCTCGCACCTCGAAGTGCTCGAGGCCGAATCGATCCACATCTTCCGCGAGGTCGCTGCAGAGCTCGAGCGGCCGGCCCTCATGTTCTCGGGCGGGAAGGACTCCATCCTCATGCTCCGCCTCGCGGAGAAGGCCTTCTGGCCGGCACGCATCCCGTTCCCGGTGCTCCATGTCGACACCGGCCTGAACTTCCCCGAGGTCATCGAGTGCCGCGACCGGCGGGTGAAGGAGCTCGGAGTGGAGCTGGTCGTGGCATCTGTGCAGGACGCCATCGAGCGTGGACTGGTGACGCCTGAACCGAACGGCTCGCGGAATCGGATCCAGACACCCGTCCTGCTCGAGTGCGCGAGGAACCATAAGTTCACCGCGCTGTTCGGTGGCGCCAGGCGGGACGAGGAGAAGGCACGCGCTAAAGAGCGGATCTTCTCGTTCCGCGACGAATTCGGGCAGTGGGATCCCAAGAATCAGCGGCCAGAGCTGTGGAACCTCTACAACTCACGCATCCACCCCGGTGAGTCGATCCGCGTCTTCCCGCTCTCGAACTGGACCGAGCTCGACGTATGGACCTACATCGCCAAGGAACGACTTGAAATCCCGGAGCTCTACTTCGCGCGCGACCGGCTGGTGTTCGAGCGGGACGGGATGCTCTATGCCGTCAACCAGTTCTGTCAGCCTCGCCACGGAGAGGAGCCATTCACCGACAAGGTTCGCTACCGCACCATGGGCGATGCGAACCTGACGGCCGCCGTGCGGTCAGAGGCGGACACGCTCGAGAAGATCGTGGCCGAGATCACGATCACCAGGCTCACGGAGCGTGGCGCGACCCGAGGCGACGACCGGGTCAGCGAAGCGGCGATGGAGGATCGCAAGCGCGAGGGCTACTTTTGATGGACCTGCTGCGGTTCGCGACCGCGGGATCGGTCGATGACGGCAAGAGCACGCTCATCGGCCGGCTGCTGTACGACACCAAGACGATCTTCGACGACCAGCTCGAGGCGGTGGAGCAGACGAGCCGCCTGCGCGGCGACGAGTACACCAACCTCGCGCTGCTGACCGACGGCCTGCGTGCCGAACGCGAGCAGGGGATCACCATCGACGTCGCTTACCGCTACTTCACCACGCCCCGCCGCAAGTTCATCATCGGCGACACGCCGGGGCACATCCAGTACACACGAAACATGGCCACCGGAGCTTCGACCGCCAACCTGGCGCTAGTGCTGACCGACGCCCGGAAGGGAGTGCTCGAGCAGAGCCGCCGACACGCCTTCATCGCGACCCTGCTCCGCGTCCCGCACCTCGTGGTGGCAGTGAACAAGATGGACCTCGTCGACTACTCAAAGGCCGTCTTCGACCGCATCCACGACGACTTCGCCGCCTTCGCCGCCAAGCTCGACGTCGCGGACCTCACCGTCATCCCCATCTCCGCGCTGCACGGCGACAACGTGGTGACGCGCTCGGAGCGGATGCCGTGGTACGAGGGGCCGACGCTCCTCCATCATCTCGAGAACGTCCACGTGGCCGGCGACCAGAACCTGATCGACGTCCGCTTCCCGGTGCAGTACGTCATTCGGCCGCAGTCGGGCCAGTTCCCCGACTACCGCGGCTATGCGGGGACGGTGGCCGGGGGTGTCCTGAAGCCCGGCGACGAAGTGATCGTCCTTCCCAGCGGCCTCGAGACCCGCATCGCTGAGATCGACACCGCGGCAGGCCCGATTGATGC
>CAYXZN010000169.1:0-5151 GCA_964469325.1 uncultured Steroidobacteraceae bacterium | reverse complement strand
AGGACCTCGACGCATGCCCGCGCGAAGTGCTCGCTCGCGAAGCGCCGATCCCAGCACACGACGACCCCGCGGTCTGCCGCACCGCGGTCGTGGAGGTACTCCGCCACCGCTCGCGCGCAGCGGCGCACGTTGTGGAACGTGTAGTCCTCCGCGATGGCGGCCCGCCAGCCGTCGGTTCCGAACTTGATCTGCGTCACGGGCACTCGTGGAGTCTGGGCGTGGGCAAGTGTGTCGACCATGGTAGCGAGCGGCATGCCTGACGGATAGCCGCCGCCGTCAGCGGCGCTGCTCGATCCCGGCGGACAGCGCGTCCAGCGCCGACTGCACCTCGCCCAGCCGCGGCGCGATCCGCTCCCGCTGTCCGAGGGTGATCGGCCCCGCGGTGACGACCCGGATCCGGCTGAACGGAAGTGGCAGGATCTGGCGGTCCCACCGCAGGGCGAGGCGCACCGACGGGCGTGCGGAGACGGCCCAGGGCAGGATCGGCAGGCCGGCGGTGCGGGCCAGGATCATGGCGCCCGGCTTCGCCCGCCGGTACGGCCCGAACGGCCCGTCGGGGGTGACGACCAGCGAGTAACCCTCGGCCGCCAGCCGGGCGAGCGCGGCCGTGGTCCTCCGCGCTCCCTGCCGATCCCGCTCTGCAGGGAGCGGGAGCACCACGGCGTGGGGCAGCAGCGATCGGAACAGCTGGGCGATCACGCCGCCCCGGAACCCGCCGGTGGTGAACGACGCGTGCGGCAGATCGCCCCGGTGGCGGACGGCGGCGGCGAACGAGGCCAGGTTGTACTCGTGCCAGAACGTGATCACCACCTGCTCGCGGGGCACCGCCGCGATGCGCGAGGTGCGCATCACCAGCCGCACGTAGGCCGCCAGCAGCGTTCCGACCAGGCGGGCGGCGATCCGGGTCAACCGGCTTCCCGTCAGCGCGCTCCCCGAGTCGTCGCTCGCCATGCCACGGCGCCTACAGGTACCGCTCGCCGTCCGCGGCGGAGATCTCCTCGAGCACCTGCTTGATCTCCTCGGCGCGGTCGCGGTCGCACACCAGCAGCGCGTCGGGCGTGTCCACGATGATCACGTCCTTCAGGCCGACCGTCACCACCAGTCGCTCACCGCCCTGCACCAGCACGCGCTCCGAGCCATGGTCGAGGTGGTGCCCGCTGGCCACCAGGCTCCGCCCCTGCGCCGAGCTGAGGGCCTCCAGCAGCGCCGACCAGGAGCCGATGTCCGACCAGCCCGCGTCGAGCGGGACCACCGCCAGGCGACCCTCGCGGGCCGCCGGCTCGGCGACCCCGGCGTCGATCTGGATGGCGGGGATCGGCGCCAGGATGTCGCGCACGTCGCTCATCCACCCCGGCAGCCGGTTGAGGCCGGCGATCTGCGTCAGGGCGGCGTCGAGCTCCGGCTGAAACCGCTCCAGCGCCTGTCGGTAGGCGTAGCTGCGCCACACGAAGATGCCCGCGTTCCACAGGTGCCCACCCCCCTTCAGGTAGCGGCGGGCCGTGGCGGCGTCCGGCTTCTCCTCGAACTCCTCGACCAGCGCCGCCACGCTCGCGTCGTGCAGGCGCTCGCCGACCTTGATGTAGCCGTACCCGGTGGCGGGGCTGCGCGGCACGATGCCGAGGCAGACTAGGTAGCCGCGCTCCGCGACCCGCACCGCCTCGCGCAGGCTCTCCACGAAGCGCGGCTCGTCGGCGACGAAGTGATCGGCCGGCAGGACCACGCAGACCTCATCCTCGCTGCGTCGGGCGAGCACGGTGGCGAGCCCGGCCGCCACCGCCGTCGAGCGCGCCAGCGGCTCCCCGAGCACGTTCTCCTCGGGGAGCTGGGGAAGCTGCTCGCGAGTGGCGCGAACGTGGGCGGCGCTGGTGATCACGAACACGTCGTGCGGCGCAAGCAGCCCGCTGATGCGGGCCACCGTCTGCTGGAGGAGGCTGGCCTCCCCCACCAGGGGGAGGAGCTGCTTGGGAGTTCGACGGCGGCTGAGCGGCCACAGGCGGGTGCCCGACCCGCCGGCCATCACGACGGCGAACATTCGCCGCGAGGCTACACCAACGCTCGTCGGTCAGCCGTCCTCGCCCGCCAGCGACGGCGGTTCCACCTCCGCGTCGAGCCGCGCGCCCAGCTCCACCGTCCGCCGGTACGCGGCCCACACCGCGTCGGACAGCACGGTCCGGATCCGTCCCTTCTCGAGCTCGTAGATGGCCGCCGCGCTGGTGCCGCCGGGCGACGTGACCAGGTTGCGCAGCTGCGCCGGGTGGAGGTCGGAGCGGGCCGCGAACTCCGCCGACCCGACCAGGGTGGCGACGACCAGGTCGTGGGCGAGCTCGCGCGGGAAGCCGAGATGGACGCCGGCGTCGATCAGCGCCTCCATCACCGCGAACAGGTAGGTCGGTCCCGTCCCCGACAGGGCCGTGGCCATGGCCACGAACTCCTCGTCGGCGACCTGTCGCTCCTCGCCGAGGGCGCGCAGCACGGCGCGTGCGAGCTCGAGCTGGCGGCCCCTGCACGACGGCGACGCGGCCCAGACGGCGATCCCGCGCCGGATCTGAGCAGGCGTGTTCGGCATGGCGCGCACCACCGCGGGGTGACCCAGGCCCCGGACCAGGGTGCCGATGGTCGCGCCGGCCACGATCGACACCACGACCTGATCCGTGGAGAGGGCCGGCCGAAGCTCCCGCATCACGCGCGCCAGCATCTGAGGCTTGACCGCCAGCACCACCACCTCGGCCCCGGCCACCGCCTCACGGTTGCGTGCCACGGTCACGATCCCGTGACGGTCGGCCAGGAGCTCGCGGCGCTCGCGCCGGGGGTGAGAGGCGACCAGGTCCTGGCCTGCCACCGCCCGGTCGGCGAGCAGCCCGGAGATCATCGCCTCCGCCATCACCCCGGCCCCCACGATGCCGACCCGCATCCGACGTCGCGTCACTCGCCCTCTCCTCCGACCGACTTCAGCTCGCCCCGCAGCTCCCGGGCGGCCTCGACCTCCCCTTCCGCGCCGCCGCCGCGCTCGAGCAGGTCGAGCGCGAGCTCGGCCAGCCGGCGGGCGGTCGAGACGTTCCCCATCTCGAGCTCGGTTCGCCCCATGCCGAGCGCCGCCAGGCCCTCCTCGCGCTCGGCGCCCAGGTCACGCGCCTCGGAGATCGCCTCGGCATAGTACCGTCGCGCGCTCCGCGGGTCGCCGCCCATCAGCCGAACCTCCCCGATCCGGCGCGCGGCCCGGACGGCGTGCAGCGCCATGTCGGCGCGCTCGAAGTGCCACAGCGCGCGGTGGGCCCAGGTGTCCGCTGGCCACCACTGGCGCTCCGCGACCGCGTGGTCGGTGGCAACGCTGGCAGCCGCCCCGGCTCGGCGGTGGTCGTGGGCAGCCTCGGCCTGGAGGTAGGAGGTCGCGACCTGGCCCTGTCGGAGCGCCAGCGGGAGCGGCGGCAGCCGGTCCGGCTGGTCGTGCTGCTGCCGGCCCAGCCGGCCACGCAGCCAGGACGCGGCGCGACGAGGCCACGGGTCGGGCGGCGCGAAGGGCGAGCGGGGCTCGACGTCGCGGCTCATCGACCTACCGTCTCTCCTTCCACTGCCCCACCCGCGCCGGCCGAGTCTAGCGCGTCGAGATCCGATCCTCGCGTACCCTGACCGCCGACATGACGGCTTCCGCTCGTGCCCGCGCCTCGCTGGCCCTGTCCGTGCTCGCCCTGGCGCTGTCGGTGCTCGCCCTGGCCCTCGCCGCGGCCGCGCCGCCGCCCGCGGCGGCGCACCCGTTCGGCAACTCGACCATCAACCTGTACGCCCGCCTGGAGCTCCACCCCGACGAGGTGCGGGTGCGCTGGGTGCTGGACATGGCCGAGGTGCCCGCCATCCAGGTCCATTCGCTGATCGACGTCGATGGGGACGGCGATGTCTCCGACGAGGAGGCCGAAGCCTACCTCGCCTGGTGGGTCCCGTCGCTCCTGCTGGACATCGACCTGACCGTCGACGGGCGAGCGCTGCCGCTGGAGGTGAGGCACCGGGAGCTGACGCTGCCGGCCGGGGACGCCGGCGCACCCACCCTGCGAGTGGTGCTCGACCTCGCCGCCCGGCTCCCTCCGTCCGGCGGTGACCGGGAGGGTGGCTACGCGGACAACAACTACGACGACTTCCTGGGCTGGCGCGAGGTGGTGGTCGTCGCCGCCGATGGCGTGGAGCTGGTCGACAGCAGCGCTCCGGCAGTCGACCGAACCGACGCGCTGCGCGAGTACCCGCCCGGACTGCCCGCCGCCGATGCCAGCTCGACGGCCACCTTCGCCTTCCGCTCCGCTCCTGCCCAGACTTCCGGCTCAAGCCCCTCCCCGGCCCGGGTCGCACCCGTCGCGCCGGATGCCGGCGAAGCGCTGCGAGCCCTGCTGGGCGAGTCACTGTCGGCGGGCACGCTCGCGCTGGCGACCCTGCTCAGCGCGGGCCTCGGGGCGCTGCACGCGCTCTCACCCGGCCACGGCAAGACGCTGATGGCCGCGCTCCTGATCGGCGCGCACGGCGGCGTGCCCCAAGCCGTCCGGCTGGCGCTGGTGGTGGCGGTCGGGCACTCGCTGGGCGTCGTCGCGCTCGGCGCGCTGGTTCTCGGTGCGTCCGAGCTCCTTCTGCCCCAGCGGGTCGTGTCCGGCCTGTCGATCGCGGCGGCGCTGCTGGTGGTTGTCTACGGCATCTACCTGCTGGCCCACGGCAGGCGTGCCTGGCGCCAACGACAGGCGGCTCGGGCCCCCGAGCACCTTCACCCGCACGACCATCCGACGTCGGAGATCCGGCTGTCGAAGCGCCACCAGCTCTCGCTGGGACTCATCGGCGGGCTGCTGCCGAGTGGGTCGGCGCTGGTGGTGCTGCTGGTGGCGGTGACCCTCGACGAGCTGCTGGTCGGGATGGTGGTGATCGGCGCCTTCGGTATCGGCATGGCGGCCGCCATGGCGGGCATCGGCCTGGCGGTCGTCGTCGTGCGGGACCGGGCCGAGCAGGTGGCGAGTACGGGGCATCCGAGGCTCCGCGGCCTGGTTGCGGCGCTGGTGGCGGATGCGTGGATCCAGGTAGCCGTAGGTGATGTCGACCACCAGGTTGAGCAGCATGATCAGGGCCGCGAAGAACAACGTGGTGCCCATCAGCAGGGGCATGTCCCGCGTTCGCGCCCCGACC
>CAYXZN010000168.1:0-5160 GCA_964469325.1 uncultured Steroidobacteraceae bacterium | reverse complement strand
GAGCGGCGGGGCGGGCTGCGCATCTGGACCCTGCTGCTGGTGGTGCTCACCTTCAGCCTCACGCTGCTCGGCACGCTGCTCACCCGCTCGAGCATCGTCGAGAGCGTCCACGCCTTCACCGCATCGGCCATCGGCGGCTGGTTCGCGGCCGCCTTCCTGGCCAGCCTGGCGGTGGGGATCGGCGTGCTGGTGTGGCGGCTGCCGGAGCTCGGCGACCCGCCTCCGCCGGGGCGTGCGGTGAGCCGCGACAGCGCCTTCCTGGCCAACAACCTCCTGTTCGTGGTGCTCACCTTCACGGTGCTGCTGGGCACGCTGCTGCCGGTCGTGGTCGAGGCGGCCAGCGGCGATCGGATCAGCGTCGGCGCGCCGTGGTTCGACGCGGTCAACACCCCGCTCCTGCTGGCGCTGGTCTTCCTGATGGGGGTCGGGCCCGCCCTGCCGTGGGGCGGGTCGAGCTGGCGGACGCTCCAGGAGCGGTTCGCGCTGCCGACGCTGCTTGGGGCGGCCACCGCCGCGCTGGGGCTGGTGCTGGGCGTGCGCGAGCCGTACGTGCTGGCCACATGGGCGCTGGCCGTCTTCGCCGGCGCAGTCATGCTCGACGAGGTGCGCCGAGGTGCGGCCTCGCGCGGCCGGTCGCGGGGCGAGGCGCTGCCGCTCGCCGCCTGGCGGCTGGCGAGCCGCAACCGGCGTCGCTACGGCGGCTACACCGTCCACCTGGGCGTGCTGGTGGGGGCGGTCGCCATCGCCGCCAGCAGCGCCTTCTCGACCGAGACCCTCGCCACCCTGGCGCCCGGCGAGTCGACCGCTGTCGGCGACTACCGGCTGACCCACGCCGGCCTGTCCGAGGCGCCGCTCGCCCAGGACCCGCGGGTCACCGAAATGTCGGCGGCGATTTCGGTGACCGGAGTGACCCAGGCGCACCTCACTCCCTCGGTCCGCCACTACCCCAGCTCCGCGCAGCCGATCGGCACGCCCGCGGTCCGCACCACGCTGGCCGAGGACCTGTACCTGACCCTGGCCGCCTACGACGCCGGCACGGGCGCGATCACGCTGCACGCCTTCGTCCGGCCCATGGTGGCGTGGATCTGGATCGGCGGCGCCATCGCCGGCCTGGGCGCTGTGTTCGCGATGTGGCCGGAGCGCCAACGGCGCACGCTGCCGGCAGCTGCCACCCAACCCGCCGCGCGCGCGCCGCGCGAGAACGGAGCGGCGGGGGAGCAGACGGTCGTCCTGGAGCCGACCGCGCGCTCGGCAGCGCCGCCCGCCCGCTCCTCTCCGCCGGAGGCGACGTGAGCGTGCGCTCCCTCCGCTGGCTGCTGGTGCCGCTGCTGCTCGCCCCCGCGGCGTGGCTCGCCTTCCAGGGGGTGCGCGCCGAGACCGGCTCGGTCGGCTCGCCGCTCATCGGACGCCCCATGCCGGCCTTCAGCCTGGCCACCCTGGACGGGCAGACGCTCAGCTCCCAGGAGCTCGCCGGACGCCCGGTGCTGGTCAACTTCTGGGCCAGCTGGTGCATCCCGGCCTGCGTCGACGAGCACCCCGTCCTGCTCGACGCGGCGGACCGCCACGAGGAGCTCGCCATGGTCGGGATCCTGTACCAGGACCGGCCCGAGGATGCCGCCCGGTTCCTGGCCCGCTACGGTGACGGCGGCTGGCCGAACCTGATCGATGCGCGCGGCTCGACCGCCATCGACTTCGGCGTGACCGGGCCGCCCGAGACCTTCCTGGTGGACAGCGATGGGGTGGTCCGCGCCCGCCACGTCGGCCCGCTCACCCAGCAGGCGCTGGCCGACCTGCTGGCGCCGATACTGGCGCAGGCGGACCGATGAGCCGCCCCGTGCTGCTGGTGGCGGCCGCGCTGCTGCTGGCGCTGGGCGGCGTGACCGGCGTCCTGCTCCTGCGCTCGGAGCCGGCTGACGAGGGCGGCCTCGCCCGCCAGCTGGCCGCCGAGCTGCGCTGCCCGGACTGCCAGGCGCTGTCGGTCGCCGACTCCGACACCGCCGCGGCGATCGAGATCCGCCGCCGGATCGACGAGCTGCTGGCGGCGGGGGCCACGCCCGACGAGGTACGCGCCCACTTCGTGGAGCGGTACGGGGAGTGGATCCTGCTCGCGCCGCGTTCGCCGCTGCCGTGGGCGTTGCCGTTCGCGGCCCTGCTCGCGGGCGGATTGGCGCTGGCCGCCTGGCTGGTGCCGGGGCGGCGCTCCGCCGCCGGGGGGGCGGACCGCAGCGTTCAGTCCGCGGCCCTCGACGAGGAGGCGCGGCGCCGGATCGACGAGGAGCTGGAGGCGCTCGATGCCTGATCTCGGCGCCCTGCTGGTCCTGCTGGCGCTCACCGGGGTCGCCGCCGCGGTCGTCGCGGCCCCCCTGCTGCGACGCGCACCGACCGACGCGGACGGGGCGTCCCGCGAGGAGCTCGAGTACCTCCACCGCGCCGCCCTCGACGCGCTGCGGGACGTGGAGGCCGACCGGCGCGCCGGGTCGCTCGACGAGGCCGACTACCGGCGCGAGCGGAGCGCGGCGCAGGCCCGCGCGGCCGAGACGCTGGCCGCGCTGGAGGCCGCTTCCGCGCCCGCGGGGGACGGAATCCCGACCGCGGCCTGGCCGCGGCGGGCGGCGATCGCCATCGGCGCCGCGCTCGCGATCCTGCTCGTGGCCGGATCGGCGCTCCCGAGCCAGGTGCCGGTCTCGCTGGGCCAGCCGACGCGGGTCAACCAGGCGCTGGCGGACGCGCAGGCGGCCGAGGAGGCGCGCCAAACGACGATCGCCGAGATGCTCGAGCGGTTCCGTGCCGATCCGAACGACGCCGAGGCGCTCGCGGCGCTCGGCCGCGCCTACCTGGCGGGCGGCCCCGAGGACCTGCCGCGGGCGGCGACGGTGCTGGTGCTGCTGATCAGCCTGGAGCCGCAGAACGCGGAAGCGCACGTCGACCTCGCCACCGCCTTCGTCCGCGCCGGCAGCCTCGAGGACGCGACCACGACCGTGGATCGGCTCGAGGAGCTGGTGCCGGAGTCGCCGGATGTCCCGTTCCTGCGCGGGCTCATCGCGCGGCAGGCGGGTCGCCACGCGGACGCGGTGGAGCACTTCGACCGCTTCCTTGGGCTGGCGCCGGACGATCCTCGCGCCCCCATGATCCGCGGCCTGCGGGCCGAGTCAGCCGCGCTCGCCCCCGGTACTTGACCCGTCCGGCCCGCTCCCGGCCACCCGCTCCAGGGTGCGGCGCAGCTGCTCCAGGTCACCGGGTGGGACCCGGTCGAGGAAGTGCTCGCCGACGCCGCGAAGGTGGACCGGCGACGCATCGCGCAGCCGCTCCAGCCCCTGGTCGGTGAGGACCGCCCACCAGCCGCGCCGGTCCGTCTCGCACGCCTCCCGGGCGACGAAGGTCTGCGACACGAGCCGATCCACCAGCCGTGTCACCCCGCTGCGCGACAGGACCAGTCGCTCCGCCAGGTCGCTCATGCGGAGCCGACGCCCCCTGGCCAGCGCGAGCTGGACCAGGACGTCGTAGTCGGCCAGCGACAGGCCCCGCTCCGCCTGGAGCTCCTTCTCCAGCTGCCGCGTCAGCACGGCGTGCGCGCGCAGGAAGGCGGCCCAGGCGCCAAGCCGGGGATCGTTGGGGGTGGGGCCGCGCCGTCGCTGGCCCCGCGTCTGCTGAGCGCCGGGATGCATCGTGTCACCTTACGTCTTCCGAGCCGGCCACCGGGCGGGGAGCGATATAGTTGACGAAGCAAGCATCATGATGGAACGTTGCGCAGGCAATCGACAGCTACGCGAGAAACGCATCAGGAGCAACTGAGCCCGCCATGATCGAGCCACGGCCGCGCGAGACGCTGTTCCACGCCGACGGTGGCTGGTTCAGCGCCAACTGGCACTTCAGCTTCGACCGCTACTGGGACCCGGCGCAGATGGGGTTCGGCGACCTGCGCGTCTTCAACGACGACCGGCTCGTCCCCGGGGCCATCTGGCCCATGCACCCCCACCGCGACATCGAGGGGATCACCTACGTGGCGGAGGGCACGTTCCGCCACGCCGACAGCATGGGCAACGGCGGCATCCTGCTGCCCGGCTCGGTCCAGCGCGCGACGCTCGGCTCGGGGATGATGCACTCCGAGCAGAACGGCTCCGAGACCGAGCCGATGCGCTTCATCCAGATGTGGATCATGCCCGCGGAGAAGGGCCTGCCGCCGTCGGTCGAGCAGCAGAGCTTTGGCGAGGACGAGCGGCGGAACCGGCTGCTGCCGGTGCTGATCCCGGCGGAGGGCTACGGTGCAGAGGATGCGCCCGGTGGCGACGGGGCGGTCACCGTCCACCAGGACGCCACCCTGTACGCCACCCTGCTCGAGCCGGGCGCCGCGGTGACCCACGGCTTCCGGCCCGGCCTCGGCGGGTACCTGCTGGTGGTGCACGGCGGGGCCCAGCTGGCCGCCGGAGAGCAGCGGCTGAGCATCGGCCAGGAGGGAGCGGCCAAGATCCGCGACGAGCGGGAGCTGGCCATCACCGGCGGTCCGGAGGGAGCCGAGTTGATCCTGGTCGAGACGCGCCTGCGGGAGGACGGCTGACTACGCGTCCCACAGCCGCATATGACAGTTCGAGCCGCCCGGGGTTGACTAATGCCTCCAGGGCGCATATGACCAGTCGCTGCGGGGCGTCTCGACCTGGTCGCTTGAAGCAGCCACTAGCCCGCCCGCGGCACGTCGATCCAGAAGGTGGAGCCTGACCCCGGCTGGCTCTCGACCCCCACCGCCCCGCCGTGGGCCTCGGCGATGTGCCGGACGATGGCCAGCCCGAGCCCGGCGCTGCCGGCCGCCTCGGCCTCCTCCTCCCCCGGCTCGGCGCCTCTCGGGCGGGTCCGGGAGCGCTCGACCTTGTAGAAGCGCTCGAAGATCCGGCCCTGGTGGGCGAGCCCGATCCCGATGCCGTCGTCGCTCACCGTGAAGCGCAGCATCGCCCCGCGCGGCTCCCAGCCGATCCGCACCTCGCCCTCGGGGTGGCTGTACTTGACCGCGTTGTGCGCCAGGTTCAGGAGCGCCTGGCCGAGCCGCTCTCGGTCGGCTCGCGCCCGCACGCCCTCCTCCGGTGCCTCGGGCGCCAGCCGCCTGACGCGGACCGATCGGCGCGTGGCCACCGGGCCGATCCGCTCGGCCACCTCCGCCACCAGCGTGCC
>CAYXZN010000167.1:0-5183 GCA_964469325.1 uncultured Steroidobacteraceae bacterium | reverse complement strand
TACCAGCGGCCGATGAGGTGGACGGCGGCCGGGGCGAGCTCGAAGCGCCACCGCTCACGCCAGCCCAGGGTGTCCCCGTCGGCCTGGACCGGGATCACCCCGTCGAGCGATCGCACATCGACGCTGTCGACATCCATCCCCACCGTGGCGGGCCGCCGATGCGCGGCCCAGCGCACCGCCTCCACCGCCAGCCGTGGCGCCGGTCCGCGGTAGACGCGCGCCCGTAGCCGACCGCGGTCCGGGTGGGCGCCCGGGTTCACCAGCAGCCCCCGCCCGTAGTAGGGCGTGGTCCCGGCGACGACGAACTCCATCGGCCCGGCATGGACCACGTGCCCATCCGCCTTCACCTCCGCCTGGAAACGGCGCACCGCGTCCGGCAGCGACCGGACGATCGCCCAGCCCCAGCCGGTGTAGTGGCCCAGGCCCGTCCGGGCGTAGTGCTCGGCGGCCACCGCGTCCCAGCCCGCCCCCGCGAAGAGGGTGACGCGCGGCTCCACTCCCTCGCCGGAGACCCGCACCAGGTCGAGCGGCCTGGCGGTTCCGTCGACCAGCAGCTGGACCTGCTCCTCCATCGAGGCCGGCAGCCGCAGCAGGTGGGCGGTCGCGTTCCCGAAGCCCGCCGGCAGGAAGCCGATCTCCACGTCGCTCCCGGCGAGCACGTTGAAGGCGGCGTTCAGCGAGCCGTCGCCGCCTGCCACCACCACCATCCGGTAGCCGGCCAGCCGTTCGGCCAGCCAGGCCCGCAGCTCGGCCGGGTCGCGGGTGGCGACGACGTGCAGGTCGGCGTCGAGCTGACGCTGCGCCAGCTCCACTCCCCGGCGTGTCGCCGCGCTCCGACCCGCCTGGGCCGCCTCGTTCAGGACGACCGCCACGGGCCCCCGCTCCCCACCCTCACTCATCAGCAACCGCCTCCTCGGCGAGCCACTCGAGCGGACTCAACGCGTAGAGGTACCCGGTGGGGAATCTGGAGTGGGCGGAGACCGGAGTTGGAGGGGCGGATCGGGCTCGCCCGAAGGCCGTTGCAACGCCGGCCGAGGGCGGGTCGATCCGACCCATCAACTTCAACTCAAAACCACCTCGTCGTCACCATCTTCTTCGAGGTGTAGAACTCGACCCCGTCGCGTCCGGTCACGTGCAGGTCGCCGAAGAAGCTGTTGCGCCTCCCGGTGAACGGGAAGAACGCCATCGGCGCAGCGACACCGATGTTCACGCCCAGCATCCCCGCAGCGGATCGGCGCTTGAACTCGCGCGCCGCCTTGCCGGAGCTGGTGAAGATGGAACCCGCGTTGCCGTACTGGTTGGTGGTGCGGATCAGCTCCAGGGCCCCGTCGACGTCATCGGCCTTGAGCACCGACAGGACGGGACCGAACAGCTCGTCGCGCGCCATCTCCGCGCTCGGTTCGACCTCCATGATGGTGGGGCCGATGAAGTAGCCCTTCGACGGGGTCCCATCGCGACCGTCGCGCAGGAATCGCGCCTCCCCGCTGCTGAGCCCGCGCTCGACGTAGCCCAGGATCCGCTGCTTGGAGTCGGGCCGGATGACGGGTCCCAGGTCGACCCCCTCCTCGAGCCCGAACCCCATCTGGATCCGATCCGCCCGGTCCACGAAGCGCGGCAGGAACTCGTTCTGCGCCTTGCCGACCACGGTCAGCACCGATCCCGCCAGGCAGCGCTGCCCGGCATTGCCGAACGCCGACTCGGTGATGTTCTCGATGCTCGGCTCCAGCACCGCATCAGGCATCACGATGATGTGGTTCTTCGCCCCGCCCAGCGCCTGCACCCGCTTGCCGTTTCTGGCCGACGTCTCGTACACGATCTTGGCCACCTTGGCCGATCCCACGAAGCTGACCGCGTCGACCTCGGGATCGCTGCACAGGCTGGTCACCGCCTCCGCCGCGCCGTGGACGATGTTGAAGACGCCCTTCGGCAGCCCCGCCTCGTCGAGCAGCTCCGCGATCCGGACCGACGACAGCGGCGTGCGCTCCGACGGCTTGAGGATGAAGCTGTTCCCCGCCGCGATGGCGATGGGGATCATCCACAGCGGCACCATGAACGGGAAGTTGAACGGCGTGATCCCCGCCACCACGCCGACCGGGAAGCGGACCAGCTCCGAGTCGATCCCCCGGCTGATCTGGTCCAGGTTGGTGCCCATCATCAGGGTCGGCATGCCGCAGGCGAAGTCGATCACCTCGATCGCCCGCCGCACCTCGCCCGCCGCGTCCGAGTAGATCTTCCCGTTCTCGGTGGTGACCAGCCGGATCAGCTCGTCGCGGTTGTCGAGCACCGCCTCCCGGAAGCGGAACATGTGGTTCGCGCGCTCCGGGACGGGCACCTCGCTCCAGTCCTCGAAGGCGCGCCGTGCCGCGCGGGCGGCGGCGGCGACGTCGGCCGCGTTGGAGAGGGGGACGCGGGCGAGCAGCTCCTCGGTGGCCGGGTTCGGGACGTCCAGGTACTCGCCGGCCTGGGACTCCACCCACTCGCCGCCGATGTAGTTCTTCAGGTCCCCCCGGAATGCCGAGGCCGGGATCTCGCGGGTCGGAAGGGTCGCAGTCATCTCAGTTCACCGATGCGTGGGGAATGCGGGCAGACGATTTTACCCCCACACAGAGCGGACGACCCCGCGGCGTCCCTCAGCCGGTGAGCTCGATCGCCTCCTCGGCGAGGGCCTCGTCGGGCGAGGTGACGAAGAAGATGGTGTCGCCATCGGCCCAGAGATAGATGCGCTGCTCGGGCGCGTCGGGGTCGGTGGCGACCTGGACGTCGCGGCCACCGAGGTTGCGCTCCTCCCAGGTCACGCCGGACTCGGCATCCTCCTCGATCGAGCGCTGGAACTCCTCGACCAGGCGATCCTCATCGGCGCCGCCGACCCGGAAGGCGAAAATGCCCAGCTGGACCTCCTGCGACATGCTCACCGCCACGGCGACGCTGATGTCCTCCGGATCGGCGTTCAGGCGGGCGAGGAAGTCGCGGAACTCGTCATCGGACTGCTCCAGGAACTCGCTGCCGGCGACGCTGAACTTCTGGAGCGGAATGTCGCCGATCTGGTCAGGAAGGCGCGCCTCCAGGTCGGGGTCCTGGTTCACGTCGTCCCCGGGCGATGCGGCCGGCGACCCATCCGTGCCGGTCGGGGTCGGGACGGGGGTTGGCGTGGGCTGGGGCGTAGCGGTCGGTGACGGGCTGGACGCTGCCTCGCCGCAGGCGGCGAGCACCATGGCGAGCAGCACGAGCAGGCTGACGCTGGAAAGGCGGGACATCAAGACTCCTGAACGGGCGTGGACGCGGCCCTCAGGCTAGCAGACCTCGCCGGAGCCCCGAATGGCGTCGAGTTACCAGCCCGAGCACTGAAAACCGGCGTGAGCGCCCGTTCCCGCGGACTTCAGCATTGCCAGTGGTGCAATCCCGCACGAGAGCCCGCTCCCGCAGCGTTTCAGCACTGGGAGGAATATCCGTTGCTGTTCGTCGGGCGGACGGCTCGCGGCCCGATCACAACGCCTCAGCGCAGGTGCTGCTGGCTGCGCTGGCGCTTCAGGAAGCTCCCCCAGCCGGTCTCACCCTTCCAGTCGCCGTTCTCGACCATCACCCGGCCGCGCGACAGCACGACATCCGCGGCGCCCTGCACCTCGCGCCCCTCGTAGCACGAGTAGTCGACCGCCATGTGGTGCGTCTTCGCGCTGATCGTCCGCTTGCGGTTGGGGTCGTAGACCACGAGATCGGCGTCCATCCCGGCCGCCACGGCTCCCTTCTGCGGCAGGCCGAACAGTCGCGCCGGGGCGGCGGAGATCAGCTCCACCCATCGGTTGGGCGTGATCCGCCCGCCGGCCACTCCGCCGTCGTGCAGCAGGTCGACGCGATCCTCGACGCCCGGCAGCCCGTTGGGCACTTTCCGGAAGTCGCCCTTGCCCAGGTCCTTCTGGCCCTCGAAGTCGAACGGGCAGTGGTCGGTGCTCACGACCTGCAGGTCGTCGTGGATCAGCCCCTTCCACAGGTCCTCGTGGTGGTCCTCGGGCCGCAGCGGCGGCGAGCAGACGTACTTGGCGCCCTCGAACCCGTTGCCCAGGTCGTCCAGGGTGAGGAAGAGGTACTGCGGGCAGGTCTCGGCGAAGGCGGGCAGCCCCTCGTCCCGGGCCCGCCGCACCTCGTTCAGCGCGTGACGCGCCGACAGGTGGACGATGTAGACGGGCACGCCCGCCACCTCGGCCAGCCGGATGACGCGGTTCGTGGCCTCGCCCTCCATGACGGGTGAGCGGGACGTGCCGTGGTAGTAGGGATCGGTCTTGCCATCGGCGAAGGCCTGGGCGGCCACGACGTCGATGGCCAGCCCGTTCTCGGCGTGCATCATGATCAGCCCGCCGTTCTGGGCGGTCTGCTGCATGGCGCGGAAGATGGCGCCGTCATCGGAGAAGAAGACGCCGGGATAGGCGGTGAAGAGCTTGAAGGTGGTGACGCCCTCGTCGACCAGGGTGTCCATCTCGCTCAGCACGTCGTCGCGGACGTCGCTGATGATCATGTGGAAGCCGTAGTCGACGCAGGCGTTGCCCTGCGCCTTCTCCATCCACGCGTCGAGCCCCTGGCGTAGCGACCCGCCGCGCGGCTGCACCGCGAAGTCGATGATGGTCGTCGTCCCGCCGAAGGCCGCGGCCCGCGTCCCGGTCTCGAACGTGTCCTTGGCGAAGGTGCCGCCGAAGGGCAGCTCCATGTGGGTGTGGACGTCGATCGCGCCGGGGATCACCCACTTGTCGGTGGCGTCGACGGTCCGGTCCGCGGACGCCTCCAGGTCGACGCCCACCGCGCCGACCTGCTCGCCGTCGACGAGCACGTCGGCGCGGGTGCTGGCATCGGCATTGACGACGGTGCCCCCCTTGATCAGCGTCTTCACGAGGCTCCTCCTCCGTCTGCTCCAGGGCGCCTCAATCCTACGCGCGCCCGAACGGTGTTGATGCGCCGATGCGCTCCCCGGCGTACGATCTGCGCATGACCACCGCGGCTCCGGCCGACCGCCTGCACTACACCGATGACGACGCCGCCAACCGGCTGCTCGTCGATGAGCCGATGGCGCTGCTGATCGGCTTCGCGCTCGACCAGCAGGTGCCGGTGCAGTGGGCGTTCAGCGCGCCGCTCCGGCTGCGCGAACGGCTGGGCACGCTGGATCCGCAGCGGTTGGCGGGCATGGACCCCGCCGAGCT
>CAYXZN010000166.1:0-5252 GCA_964469325.1 uncultured Steroidobacteraceae bacterium | reverse complement strand
CCACCAGCAGCGTGTTGCCCAGGTCCCGCAGCCGCTCCAGCGTGGCGATCAGCCGGGCGTTGTCCCGCTGGTGGAGGCCGATCGACGGCTCGTCGAGGATGTAGAGGACGCCCATCAGGCTCGAGCCGATCTGCGTGGCGAGGCGGATCCGCTGCGCCTCACCGCCCGACAGCGTCCCCGATGCGCGGTTGAGGGTCAGGTAGTCGAGCCCCACGTCGATCAGGAAGCCCAGTCGCGCCAGGATCTCCTTGAGCACCTGGCGGGCGATCTGGTTCTCGCGCTCGTTCAGCCGGCGGCTCAGCCCGGCGAACCAGCGCTGCGCATCGGTGACCGCCAGCTGGGTGGCCTGGATGATGTTCCGCCCGCCGACCGTCACCGCCAGGGACTCCGGCTTGAGCCGCATCCCGTTGCAGGTCGGGCAGGGACGGGTGGTCATGTAGCGCTCGATCTCGGCGCGCATCATCTCCGACGACGTCTCGCGGTAGCGCCGCTCCAGGTTCGGCAGGATCCCCTCGAAGGTCGTCTGGAAGCGGTGGGTCCCGCCGTGGCGCGACTGGTACTCGACCGAGATCCGCTCGCCGCGGTTCCCGTGCAGCAGGATCCGTCGCGCCTCGTCGGACAGCTCGCGCACCGGCACGTCGGCCCGGAAGCCGTAGTGGCGGGCCACCGAGTCGAGGATCTTGCTGAACCACGACTCGGTGGCGACCATCCGGCGCCACGGGACGACGGCCCCCTCCTCCAGCGTCAGGTCGCGGTTCGGGATGACCAGGTCCGGGTCGATCTCCAGCCTCGAGCCGAGCCCGGTGCAGTCCGGGCAGGCACCGTGGGGCGAGTTGAAGCTGAAGTTCCGCGGCGCCGGCTCCTCGAAGCTGCCGCCGTGCACCGGGCACGCGTAGCGCTCGCTGAAGAGACGGTCGGTCCCCTTGCGCCCCTCGTCGGGCAGGTGGACGATCAGCTGGCCGTCGGCGAGGCGCAGGGCGGTCTCGATCGAGTCCGCCAGGCGGGCCGCGTCGGGCCCGGCTCCGCCGGCCGCATCGGCGCCATCGGCGCCATCGGCTCCTTGGCCTCCGTCGGCCTGCTCGGCCGATCCGTGCCGGACGACCAGCCGGTCGACGACCACGTCGATGGAGTGCTTGTAGGTCTTCTCGAGCTTGATCTCCTCGTCGAGGTCGCGGATCTCGCCGTCGACCCGCACCCGGACGAACCCGGCCTGCCGGGCGCCGGCCAGCACCTTCTCGTGCTCGCCCTTGCGATCCCGGATGAGCGGGGCCAGGATCATCAGCCGGGTCCCCTCCGGGAGCTCGTAGACCTGGTCGACGATCTGCTCGACCGTCTGGCGGGTGATCTCGCGCCCGCAGATGGGGCAGTGCATGCGGCCGATGCGCGCGAAGAGCAGCCGCAGGTAGTCGTAGATCTCGGTGACGGTGCCCACCGTCGAGCGCGGGTTCCGGCTGGCGCCCTTCTGGTCGATGCTGATGGCCGGGGAGAGCCCGTCGATCTGGTCGACGTCGGGCTTCTCCATCTGCCCCAGGAACTGCCGCGCGTACGCGGAGAGCGACTCGACGTAGCGGCGCTGTCCCTCGGCGTAGATGGTGTCGAAGGCGAGGCTCGACTTGCCGCTGCCGGACAGCCCGGTGATCACGATCAGCCGGTCGCGCGGCATCTCCACGTCGAGGTTCCTGAGGTTGTGCTCGCGCGCGCCGCGCACGACGATTCGGTCCGAGGGCATCGGGCTCGATGATAGCAAACCGATACGAACACCTGTTCGATTCGCCCTGCGCGTCCCTCCGGCGTGCCCCGGGGCGGCCGCTTCGCGGTGCGCACCGGCACCGGCGGGTCGAATCGGTGCGGTCCGGTACGGCGCTTGCCGGTTCCATCCGGGCACACATTCAGGCAGGCTTAGCGTGGTACCCGACTGGTACATCCGTCCCGGAGGTGAACGAGTGAGGCCGGTCATTGCCGTCGGCGTGCGCGGCTACGGCGTCGTCATCTGGCGAGAGCCCGACTGCTGGCGCGTGTACGCCGGCAGCGACTCCCACGGGGCGACCCTCGCCACGCGCGCGGAGTGGGCGCTCTCCCTGGCGCGCTCCGACCGACCCCAGGACGTCTGCGACGCCCTGCTCGAGATCCCCGGCGCGCGGCTCATTGCCGTCGACGGGATGAGCGCGGACCCTGGCCGCAGCCGCTAGCTCCGCGGTCGCCCCGCGTCGCGTCAGCGAAGCAGGCCGTCGTAGTCCTCGGCGACGAAAGTGTTCCGGCACCTATCGCGCCGCTCCGGGAGGCAGCGCTCCGCGGCAGGATCGTCGAAGTGCCCCACGTACACCAGCTGCTCCATTCGGAGGTTCAGGCCGCCGGGCTCGGCCCGCGGCGGGAAGGGCTGGCCGATCGGCGCGCTCATCCGGATCCCGTCACGCTCCAGCTGCGCCTGGCCCGCGTCCGGCGCCGGCTGGTACGGCAGCAGGACCCGCAGCGGGCACTCCGCCTGGAGCCACGCCACCTCGGCGTCCGCGCCCCCCTCGTCGCCGACGCAGTCGCCGGAGAGCTCCGCGTAGAACCCGACGATCCGCAGCTCGCGGTCGCCGAAGCGCTCCGCCGGCGGCGACCCGTCCAGGACCTCTGCGACGGTGAGCCGCTGGAGTTCCGGCCGCACCTCGCCGCGGTTGCCGAAGACGAGCAGCAGCACCACGAACGCGGCCAGGGCGAGGAGACCGGCGGTCCAGATCGCCCGCTCCCGGCTCACCCGCGCCCCTCGATCTCCGCCCAGCGTGCGGCCAGCAGCCGGATCCCCTGGCGCCACAGCTGGAGGTGGTCATCGCGGTACAGCCAGGCCGATGCGCCCGACGGGTGTGGCAGGCAGATGACCGCTGCGTCCGGCGCCCGCCCCCACCGCAGCTCCCGCCCCACCAGCTCCTCCAGCCTGGCGTTGGGGCCGAACGCGAACCGATGCGCCAGCGCCCCCACCAGGACGACCAGCCGCGGCGCCAGCAGCCGCACCTCCTCGTCGAGGATCGGGGTCCAGAGCGCGACGTCGGCCCGCGACGGCGGCCGATCGGCGCCGCCGTTCGGCGGTCTGCCGGGATAGCACTTCCCGACGGAGGTCACGTACCAGCGGCCGCGGAAGTCGTCGACACCGATGCCCGCCGCCCCGAGCCAGCCGACCAGCCGCTGCCCCGCGTCGCCCGCGAACGGCAGGCCGAGCTCGATCTCGCGCCGTCCCGGCGCCTGCCCGATCAGCATCGCCGCCTCCGAGCCGTCGCCGGACAGCACCGGCGCGGCGCCACCCGGGCAGCGGGGCATCGCGTCCTGGAGGCGCCGCAGCACGCTCCCCGGCGCCGCGCGGCGGGGCTGCGGCAGCGGCCACTCGCCGCGGTGCCGGAGCCGGGCCGGAGAGAGCTCGGCGAAGGTCAGCGCCCGCCTCCGGCGGCCGCCCGCAGGCGCTCCGCCACGCGCAGGTCGTCGGCGATGGCGATGCGCAGGACGCGCCGCGCCCCGTCGGCCCCGGAGCCCGCCGCCTCCAGCGCCTCGCTCAGCGCGTCCCGCGCCGCGTAGAGGCGGTCGACCGGGTCGCCGCCCTCGGCCGCGCCGGCCACGGCGTCGCCCTCCCCCGCCTCACCGCCGCCCAGCTCGCGGGCGAGCTCCAGGTCCTGCCGCGCGATCGCCGCCAGCTCATCGGGCGCGGCGTCGCTGCCGGCCTCGTCGAGCGCGTCGGCGAGCTCCTCGCGGGCGAGCTCCAGCCAGCGCACGTAGCGGGCGAACTCCTCGTCGGACGGCGGCAGCTCGTCGAGGCTGAAGGCTGCTCTGCGCCGCGCCCCGTCGGCCTCCACCGCCGATGCCCGCTCCACCTCGTACCAGACGCCCCCCGCCAGGTTCGGTACCTGCTCCCCGGCCGCGCGCAGCCAGGCGGCGAACTGCTCGACCCGCTGCGGCATGGCGTTCACGGCCTCCGCGTCGGTCGCCGCGTAGGCCGCGCAGCCCGGAAGCTCGGCGGCGTAGGCGGCCACGCCGCCCGAGCCGTCCCAGTCGAGCTCCACGAACACCGCGTGCGGCATCGTGCCGGCCATCGGCGCCTCCTCTGCCTCAGCCGCCCCGGCGCCGTCGCGGCGGTCGGCGTCGCGTGCCGGCGGGGATGACGTTGGGCCGGGCCGCCACGCTGAACACGTCCCGGCGCCCGGTCCTCTCGCGCCCGTCCTCGAGGGCGGCGGCGGCGTAGACGTCGGCCGGGATGGTCCCCGGCGCCGCCGCCAGCTCCTCGCGCAGCCGGCGGAGCTGGAGGATCTCGTCGCGCAGCGCGGCGGCGCGCTCGAACTCCAGGTTCCGGGCCGCCTCCTTCATGTACGCCTCCAGCCGGCCGGCCAGCTCGGCGATCTCCTCGGGGCTCTTGTCGGCCACCTCCAGCTCGGCGCGCTCCTCGGCGGCCTCCCGCAGCCCCTCGTGGATGTCCCGTATCGCCTTGGTGATCGTCTCCGGCACGATTCCCCGCTCCCGGTTGTAGGCGATCTGCTTCTCGCGGCGCCGGTTCGTCTCGTCGATCGCCGCCCTCATCGAGTCGGTGACGCGATCGGCGTACATCAGCACCCGTCCGCCGACGTTGCGAGCGGCGCGGCCGATCACCTGGATCAGCGACGAGCCCGAGCGCAGGAACCCCTCCTTGTCGGCGTCGAGGATGGCGACCAGGGACACCTCGGGCAGGTCGAGCCCCTCGCGCAGCAGGTTGATGCCCACCAGCACGTCGTACACGCCCAGCCGCAGGTCGCGCAGGATCTCGACGCGCTCGAGCGTGTCGACCTCCGAGTGGAGCCACTGGACCTTGATCCCCAGCTCGGCCAGGTAGTCGGCGAGATCCTCCGCCATCCGCTTGGTGAGCGTCGTCACCAGCACCCGCTCGCCGCGGTCGACGGTGGCGCGGATCTCGGCCAGCAGGTCGTCGATCTGCCCGGTGGTGGGGCGCACCTCGATCTCCGGGTCGACGACGCCGGTGGGCCGGACGAACTGCTCCACCACGCGCTCGGCGCGGCGCTTCTCGTACGGGCCGGGGGTGGCCGACATGTAGACCACCTGGTTCATGTGGTCCTCGAACTCCTCGAAGGTGAGGGGCCGGTTGTCGAGCGCCGATGGGAGCCGGAAGCCGAACTCGACCAGGATCTCCTTGCGGGTCCGGTCGTTCTTGTACATCCCCTCCACCTGGGGGATCGTCATGTGCGACTCGTCCACGATCAGCAGGAAATCGGTCGGGAAGTAGTCGATCAGCGTCC
>CAYXZN010000165.1:0-5308 GCA_964469325.1 uncultured Steroidobacteraceae bacterium | reverse complement strand
ATCGGCTCCACCCTCCAGCAGGTGGGTCGCGAAGGTGTGCCGGAAGGTGTGCGGGCTGACCCGCAGCTCCACCCCCGCCGCCTGCGTCCAGCGCCGCACCGCCCGCCACACCGCCTCGCGGCTGAGCCGATGTCCCCGGCTGCTGACGAAGACGGCCGGCGTCGGCCGCCCGGCCGTCCACTCCCGCCGCGGACCGGCCAGGTACCGGTGCAGGCGCTCCCGCGCCGGCTCCCCCATCGGCACGCGTCGCTCGCGGTTGCCCTTGCCGATCACCCGCAGCTGGAGGTTGGCGAGGTCGAGCCGATCGGTGTCGAGCCCCACCAGCTCGCTGACCCGGATCCCGCACGCATACAGCAGCTCCAGCATGGCACCGTCGCGGACGCCGATCGGGCCGTCTCCCGGGGCGGCCAGGATGCGGGACACCTCGTCGGGCGCCAGCACGTCGGGCAGGTAGCTGCCCGGGCGCGGCGCTTCCAGCAGGCTGGCCACGTCGCGGGTCGCGATCCCCTCGCGCACCGCGAAGGCGTAGAAGCCGCGGATCGCGGCCGCCTTGCGTGCCAGCGTCGAGCCTCGCCGCCCGGCTCGCCGCTGGCCGGTCAGGAAGGCGCGGGCCGGTTCCGCCTCTCGCTTCCACGATCCGTCCGCGAGCGCCGCGAACTGGCCCAGGTCGCGACGGTAGGCACCGATGGTCAGCGGCGAGAGGCCGCGCTCCACCCGCAGCTCGAGCAGGAAGGCCTCCACGGCGGCGTGCAGCGCCGGATCGCTCACGCCCGCACGCCGCGCAGCAGCGCCTCGGCTGCCGCCTGTGCCTCGTCCCCTGCCGCCGCCCCGCCCAGCATGGCTGCCAGCTCGCGCGTCCGCGCCTCGCCCTCCAGCACCTTGAGCTGGGTGAAGGTGCGGCCCTCGGCGACCCGCTTGCCGACGTGGAGGTGGTGGTCCGCATGGGCCGCCACCTGCGGCAGGTGCGTGACGCACAGCACCTGGTGGTAGCGGCTCAGGGCGCGCAGGCGCTCGCCGACCGCGCCGGCGTTCCGTCCGCCGACGCCGGCGTCGATCTCGTCGAAGACCAGCAGCGGCACCTCGTCCGCCGCGGCCAGCACCAGCTTCAGTGCCAGCGAGAGGCGGCTCGCCTCCCCGCCCGACGCGATCCGGGCCAGCGGCCGCGGGGCCTCGCCGGGGTTGGGGGCGAAGGTGAAGGTGACCCGGTCGGCTCCGCGCGGACCCGGCTCCACCGGCTCCAGCGCCACGCCGAACGCCCCGACCGGCAGCCCCAGCGGCGGCAGCTCCCGGTTCACCCGCTCCGCGAGATCGACGGCGGCCGCGCGTCGCAGCCCGCTCAGGCGCGCCGCCCCCGCCTCGAGCGCGGCGCGCCGCTCGCCGCGCTCCCGGGTCAGCCGCTCGCGCAGCCCCTCCTGGTCGTCCAGCCGCGCCAGCTCGGCCATGGCCGCGTCCCGGTAGTCGAGCACCGCCTCGAGCGTCTCGCCGTACTTACGCTCGAGGTCGCGGATCAGCCCCAGCCGCTCCTCGAGCGCCACCTGCTGAGCCGGGTCGAGGTCGACCTGCTCGAGCGCGGCGGCCACATCCCGGGCCAGCTCCTCGCCCTCCGCCACCAGGCCGGCAGCCCGCTCGGCAGGTTCGGAGAAGCGTGGGTCGTCGGCGCCGGCCGAGCGCAGGCTCTCCGCGACCGCGCGCAGCGCGTCGAGGCCGGCGGCGTCGTCGCGCAGCCGCCGGACCGCCTCGGCGGCGGCGCGCGCCACGCTCTCCGCGTGGGCAGCGGCCCGCAGCCGCTCCTCGACCTCCGTCTCCTCGCCAGGGCGGAGCCGGGCCGCCTCGATCTCCTCCACCTCGTGGCGCAGCAGCTCCAGGCGCCGGGCGAGCTGGTGCGGGTCGACGACCAGCTGGTCGGCCTCGGCCTCGACCGCCTTCCAGGCCCGCCAGGCGGCGGCCACCTCCTCGGCCAGCGCCTCCAGCCCGGCGTGCCGGTCGAGCAGGGCCAGCTGCCGCTCCGGGTCGAGCAGCCGCTGCTGCTCGTTCTGGCCGTGGATCTCGGCCAGTCGCCCGCCCAGCTCCGCCAGCGCGCCCACCGTGACCGTGCGGTCGTTGACACGGACGACAGAGCGGCCCTCGCTGCCCACCTCGCGGCGCACGATCACCACTCCCTCCCCGGCGGCGACCACCTCGGCCAGCGGGTCGTCGTCCCCGACGCTCGGCGCGTCGAAGACCGCCTCGACCCGGAGCCGCTCCGCCCCGGATCGGACCTGCTCGCTGGCGGCGCGTGCGCCCAGCGCGAGCGCGACCGCGTCGACCACCAGCGACTTCCCGGCGCCCGTTTCGCCGGTGACCGCGGTGAAGCCGCCGCCCAGCTCGACCCGCACCGACTCCACCACCGCCAGGTTCTCGACCGTGAGCTCCAGCAGGGCCATCTGCGATCAGTGCGGCAGCAGGCTGGCTTTGGTCCGCAGCAGCTCGTAGAAGGGCGTGCTGCCGGCCGGCTCGATGAGCCGCAGCGGCGCCTCGAGCGCCCGCACCTCGACCCGCTCCCCGACCTGCATCGCCAGGTCCATCTGCCCGTCCATCGAGACGATCGCGTCGGCCACCGCGTCCCGGAGCGTGACCGTCACCACGTGGTTCTCGCCGGCCACCACCGAGTGCAGCGGCTGGAGGTAGGCGGCGACCGGGGTGATGATCAGGTTCCGCAGCCGCGGATCGAGGATGGCGCCGCCGGCGGAGAACGAGTAGGCGGTCGAGCCGGTCGGGGTGGCGATCACCACCGCATCGGCGACGTAGGTCGCGAGGTGGCTGCCGCTGACGTCCACCTCGGCCTGGATCATGCGCACCTTGGCCCCGCGCGCCACCGCCACCTCGTTGAGGCAGGGGTGCGTCTCGCTGCCCCCGTCGAGACGGTGCAGCGTGGCCGATACCCGCAGCCGCTCCTCGAGGCTGAAGTCGCCGGCGGCCACCTGGTCCAGCGCGCCCTCCAGCTCCGACCCCTCGACCTTGGCCAGGAAGCCGATGCGACCCAGGTTGACCCCGAGCATGGGCACGCCCGAGTCGTTGACGGCGCGAGCGGTGCGCAGGAAGGTCCCGTCGCCGCCCAGCACGACGAGCACGTCGCTGTCGTCGCGCAGCGACGCCACCTGGTCCCGGTCCTCGGCCGGCGCCTCCCACCACTCCACCTCACGCGCCTCGCACCACGCGCGCGCCCGCCGCCGCAGCTCCTGGCACCTCGGGATGGTCGGGTTGTAGGCGAAGCCCGCCCGCCGCAGCGACATCGGTCAGCCCCGGCCCGGTGGGGGCAGGCGTCGAGCCAGCTCCGCGACCTCGCGCCGCAGCCCGGCCAGCTCCCCGGCGAGGTCCGACTCCACCGCCGCGTATGAGCGGTCCAGCCCCGCCGCGATCAGCGCCCGCATCAGGCTCGACGGTGACACGCCGCGGGCCCGCGCGGCCGCCTCGACCCGATCGACCAGGGCGTCGGGCATGCGCAGCGACACGATGTGCCGCATCAGGTCCGGCGCCGTTTCCTCGGCGCGCTCGACCGGCTCCAGGCCCGCGAAGGCGCTGAGCTGCTCGACCGCTGGCTCCGCCCACCGTCGTCGCCCCATCAGGCCTGCATCCTACCCGAGCGTCCTACGCCCACGCTCAGGGTTGTAGTACGGCAGCCTCGACCCGGGCACTCCAGCCGTCGTGCATTCCCTCGCCGGGGGTGAGGGCGACCAGGAACTCGCGGTTGCCCTCCTGCCCGGCGATCGGCGAGGCGACGACGCCATCGGCGCGCAGGCCGGCGGCGGCCGCATCGACGCCGAACCTGGCCAGGACGTCGCGGTGGACGTCGGGGTCGCGGACCACGCCGCCCCGGGGAACCGCCTCGCGACCGGCCTCGAACTGCGGCTTGACCAGGGCGACCACCCGGCCGTCGTCGGTGAGGAGGCGTCGGACCACGGGGAGCACCAGCCCCAGCGAGATGAACGACAGGTCCAGGGTCGCCAGCTGGACCCTCTCGGGGAGGGCCTCCAGCGTGCGCAGGTTGGTCCGCTCGAGGCTCACCACCCGCGGGTCGCGGCGCAGCCGGTCGATCAGCTGCCCGCGTCCGACGTCGACCGCGTAGACCCGGCGCGCCTCGCGCGCCAGCAGAACGTCGGTGAAGCCCCCGGTCGACGCTCCCGCGTCGAGGCAGACCAGGCCGGCGGGGTCGATCTGGAACGCGTCGAGGGCGGCGACCAGCTTCTCGGCCGCGCGCGATGCCCAGCGCGACCGCTCGACCACGCGCACCCGGCTCGCCGCTTCGACCAGCTGCCCGGGCTTGAGGGTTCGGCTGCCGGCCCCCTCGAGCTCCACCTCTCCGGCCATCAGCAGCGCCTGGGCCCGGGCCCGCGACGCCGCCAGCCCGCGATCCACCAGCAGCTGGTCGAGCCGCACCTTCGCCATTCGCCGATGGTAGATGCGCCTCTCGCCCGGCGGACGGCTGACCGCGACGCGAGCTGCGCGCCGACTCGCCTGGGCAGGTCCTTAGGCGATATGCGTACAACCACGGCAGCAAGGACCGGAGCCGTAACGGTACGCATCCGGTATGCGGTACCAAGTCTCATCTAGGCCGATTCTGAGCACGAATTGGGTCTTTCTTGTTGCCGCTGTACCCTCATGCGTACCCTCAAGGAACTCGCGCGACCGGACGTACCGCTTCTTGTGCTCGGCTCGCCACTTGGCCATCCGCAGTGGGCAGAGACACGAATGGCGGCCGGATTGCCGTCCAGAGCACGCCGGGCTACGAGGCGAGCTCGTTCTTCGAGCTCGCCGACGCGCGGCCGCCCGATTGGTCAATGATGCGCGTCCGGTCGGAGGACGCCGCGACGATCAACCCCGCGGTCCTGGCGCGCGAGCGGGCGGACATGGACCGGTGGTCTACGGCGTGGAGTACGGCGCCGAGTTTGCCCCGCGCCGGGCGGCCGGGGCCTGTTCGCGCCGGCGCAGGTCGAGGCCATGAGGTTCGACGAACCGGCATACGCGCCCATCGCGGCGCTCGACGGCGCGCCAAGGCCAAGGGCGATGACCTGGGCCGGCCCATCCGGGCAGCATCGCGGCCGCGCGCTGCTCGGCATCGAGCGACGCGAGCAGGCCCCCAGGTGCCGATGCGGTGGCCGATGGCGCCATCGTCATCGGTCGATGATCGCAAACGCCGCTTACTGGGAGATCAACGATCGCTTACTGCAGCATCATTCGGCGAAGGCCCCGGATTAGGAACTTGGCTCGAGGAACTTCTCCTCAAGCTCGGTGGAAGAACGCTGCCGACAGCCGTTCGAAGTCCGTGCGC
>CAYXZN010000164.1:0-5321 GCA_964469325.1 uncultured Steroidobacteraceae bacterium | reverse complement strand
CGAGCAGGTGGGGTCCGGGCAGCTCCCGGCCGCCGAGGGTGAGGCCGGCACCCCGGGTGGCGACGTCGATCGCCTCTCGCAGCTGCTGGGCGAGGGCCTCCAGGCCGGTCGCGGTCCGGGTCGCCAGCGTGGCCACGTGGGCGCGGTTGCCGGCGACCCGCGTGGGATCGGCCTCCTCCGGGCGGGGCGAGCGCTGGCCGAAGGTCGCGGCGAGGAGGACCGCCACGACTGCCGCCAGGAGCCGGCTGCGGCCAGTCAGCCGCCCGCTCCCCCCTCGCCTCCCTATCATGCGGCGATGGACCGCGAGACGCTGCGAGGGCTACCGAAGGCCGAGCTCCACCTGCACCTGGACGGCTCCGTGCGGCCCGACACCGCCGTCGAGCTGGCGGCCGAGACCGGGCTGGCGCTCACCGCCGAGGAGGCGCGCTCCCGGCTGCTGGCGCCGGAGCGATGCCGAGACCAGGCGGAGCTGCTTCGGTACTTCGAGCTGCCGATCAGCCTGCTCGGAACGACGGCCGCGCTGCGGCGCGTGGCCGGCGAGGTGGTCGAGGAGCTGGTCGCCGATGGCGTGACGTACGCAGAGATCCGCTGGGCGCCGCGGCTGCACCTCGAAGGTGGCCTGGGCGTGGGCGAGGTGATCGAGGCCGTGGCGGAGGGGATGGAGACGGCGGTCGCCACGCTCGGTCCGCGAGCGCCGGTGGTTGGCCTGATCGTGACGGCCATGCGCCAGCACCCGCCCGGGGCGAACGTCGAGCTGGCGCGGACTGCCGCCGCCTTCGGTCCGCCGGTCGTCGGCTTCGACCTGGCCGGCCCGGAGGCCGCCTGGCCGGCATCGCCGCACGCCGCCGCCTTCCGGGCCGCCGAACGGGGAGGACTGGCCACGACCTGCCATGCGGGCGAGACGCCGGGGCGCGACCGGCTCCGGGAGGCGATCGACCTGGGCGTTCGGAGGATCGCCCACGGCACCACGCTCGTCCACGACGCCGAGCTGATGGACCTGGTGCGGGAGCGTGACGTGACCCTCGATCTGTGCCCGACCAGCAACGTCCAGACCGGGATCGTCCCCGACCTCGCCTCCCACCCGGTCGCGGAGCTGCACCGGGCCGGCATCAGCGTCACCATCTCGACCGACGACCGCACCGTCAGCGGCGTGTCGCTGAGCGAGGAGATGGCTCGGATCGCCGCCGCCGTGGGCCTCAGCCGGGACGAGCTGAGCGACATCGCGCTCAACGCCTTCCGCCGCGGCTTCGCCCCGTCAACCGTTCGCGAGCCGCTGCTGCGCGACGCGGAGCGGGCCTGGGCGGCATGGGGCGCGCAGGGCGTGGACCGGTCGGCGACCAGGAACGCCATCAGCTGACGGCCGCTGCCAGCAGCTCGCGCAGCTCACCGGGACCGGACGCGACGAGGTCGGGGCGCCGGTCCTCGGCCAGCGACTCGGCCGCGGCCCGGCTGGTCACCCCGGTCAGCACCAGGACCGAGCGGATGCCGGCCCGCCGTGCCGCCAGGATGTCGCTGTCGGGGTTGTCCCCCACCACCAGCGCCTCGCTCGGATCGACGCCGGCCGCCTCCAGCGTGGCGCTGAACATGGCCGGCTCCGGCTTGCCGATCACCGTCGGCGTGGCACCGCTGGCGGCGGCGATCGCCGCCACCACCGCCCCGGCGCCGGGCAGGAAGCCGTCGGGCGTCGGGTAGCGCAGGTCGGCGTTGGTGGCCACGAAGCGTGCGCCGTCTCGCACCGCGGTGACCGCGACCGCCAGTCGCCGGTAGTCCAACGACTGGTCGAGCCCGGCCACCACCGCGTCGTAGCGCTCGCCGAGCGGCCCGCCCGTGTAGCTCGCCGGGGCGGCGTCGCGCGCCGGTCGCACCTCGTAGCCGGCTCCCCGCAGCTCCTCCACCAGGCCGCGCTCCCCGACCGCCAGGACGCGCGCCACCGAGGGCTGGTGGCGCTTGAGGTGCTCCACCGTGGCCGACACCGAGGTCACGATCTCGCCGGCAGCGGTTCGGATGCCCATCTGCGCCAGCTTGGCCGCGTAGTCCTCGCGCGTCGACATCGAGTTGTTGGTCACGAACCGGACGCCGATGCCGGCAGTGTGCAGCTCGGCGACGAGCTCGGCCGCGCCGGCGACCGGCTCCCGCCCGCGGTAGACCACCCCGTCGAGGTCGAACAGGACCAGGCGGGGCCGGAGCGGAAGGTCGTCTGGCTGGATGGCCGGCATCGGCTGAGGATGATAGGGGCGGGGATGCATGCAAGCCTTGAGGGCGCGCTTGACCCGGCAGTATGATGCCGCAGATTCCGCGGACGCCGGCGCAGCTCGGCGTCGTGCGTGCCCGGGCGCCGACTGCGGCGGCACTCGCCGACAGCGGCAAGTGGAGGAGAGAAGATGCAGATCAACAGATCCTTCGGTGGCGTCGCGCTGCTCGCCACCCTTGCGCTGGTGCTTGCCGCCTGTGAGGGCCTGGGCGGGACACCGGCTCCCGAGATGGGGCAGTGTCGCCCGGTGGGTGACCTCACGGCGTCGCCGGAGCCGCTGCCCGAGCCATCCGGCACCAGCGACCTCAAGATCGGCCTGGTGACCGATGTGGGCACGCTGGACGACAAGAACTTCAACGAGTACAGCTGGATCGGCGCGCAGGCCGGCGCCGCCTCGATCGGGGCCCCCGAGCCGCAGGCGATCGTCACCACCGCCTCGGCCGACTACGCGGCCAACATCCAGAACTTCATCGACCAGGATTACGACATCATCGTGACCGTCGGCTTCGCCATCGGCGCCGACACGCTGGCCGCCGCCCAGGAGAACCCCGAGGTCAATTTCATCGGCGTCGACCAGTTCATCGCCGAAGATCCGGCGCCGGAGAACTACCAGGGCCTGATCTTCGCCGAGGCCCAGGCCGGCTACCTGGCGGGCATCGTCGCCGCCAGCATCACCGAGAGCAACGAGATCGGCACCATTGGCGGATCGGACCAGATCCCGCCGGTCTTCAACTACATGCGCGGCTTCGAGAATGGCGCGCTGAGCGTGAACCCGGACGTCACCGTCCACCTGACCTACGTCGCCTCCGACGACCTGAACGCGGCGTTCAACGACCCGGCCGGCGGCAAGGCGTTCGCCGACCAGTTCCTCCAGCAGAACAGCGACGTCGACGTCCTGTTCCAGGTCGCCGGCAAGACGGGCAACGGCGTCCTCCAGTCGGCCGAGGAGAACGGCATCTACGCCATCGGCGTCGACGTCGACCAGTGGCAGTCGACTCCCGACCAGGCGGAGTGCATCGTGACCAGCGCCGAGAAGAAGCTGCGCAACGGTGTCCAGCAGGCGGTCGAGGCGGTCGCCGCGGGGACCGACACCGGCGGCAACGTCTTCCTCGACGCATCGAACGACGGCATCGGCCTGGCGCCGTTCTACCAGTTCGCGGATCTCATCACTGCTGACGTCCAGCAGGCGATCGACGACGCCTTCGCCGGCATGGCCGATGGGAGCCTGGACCCCTGCAGCCCCAACGCGTGTGAGCCGTAGAGGATTGCGGCGACGCTGACCACGGTGCGACGAGCGGGCCGCCCTCCGGGGCAGGCCCGCTCGTCTCGTTCCCCAAGCCACCGCGCATCCTCACCGAGCCGATGACCGAACAGGGGCCGACCCCACAGCCCAACCTGACGGCGGCCGCCCCGCGCGCGCCGGCGCTCGAGATGCGCGGCATCACCAAGCGCTTCCCAGGGGTGCTAGCCAACGACGGGATCGACCTCGACGTGCGCTCGGGGGAGATTCACGCCCTGCTAGGCGAGAACGGGGCCGGCAAGACGACCCTCATGAACGTCCTCTACGGGCTGGTCACGCCGGACGCCGGCGAGATCCTGCTCGGCGGGGAGCCGGTCAGCATCCACGGCCCGGCGGACGCCATCGCGCGCGGCATCAGCATGGTCCACCAGCACTTCATGCTGGTGCCGGTGCTGTCGGTCGCCGACAACATCCTGCTGGGCGACGAGCCGATGGCCAACCCGGTCTTCGTCGATCGGGCCGCCGCGCACCGGCGCATCCGGGAGCTCGGCGAGACCTTCGGGTGGGAGATCGATCCCAACCAGCGGGTGGGCAGCCTGTCGGTGGGCTGGCAGCAGCGCGTCGAGATCCTCAAGGCGCTGTACCGCAACGCCCGCATCCTGGTCCTCGACGAGCCGACCGCGGTCCTCACCCCGCAGGAGACGCGCGAGATCTTCGGCGTGCTGCGGCGCCTCCGCGACGAGGGCTACGCCGTCGTCTTCATCAGCCACAAGCTGTACGAGGTGCTGGAGATCGCCGACCGGATCACCGTCATCCGGGGCGGACGGGTGGTCGGCGAGCGCCGACCGGCCGACACCAACGAGGAGGACCTGGCCGAGATGATGGTCGGGCGGGAGGTGAAGCTCACCGTCGACCGCGGCGAGAGCTACCCCGCGGAACCGGTGCTGGTGGTCGAGGGGCTGCGGGCGAAGGACGACCGCGGCCACGAGGCCGTGCACGAGGTGAGCTTCGAGGTGCGCGCCGGCGAAATCTTCGGGATCGCCGGCGTCGCCGGCAACGGCCAGGAGCAGCTGGTCGAGGCGATCATGGGCCTGCGGCGGCCGAGCGGGGGCCGCGTCACGCTGGGGGAGGAGGTCACCGGCATGTCGCCGCGCCGCCTCCACCGCCTGGGAGTCGGCTTCGTGCCGGCCGACCGCCACCGCTACGGGCTGGTCCTGGCCTACCCGTGCGCCGACAACCTGGTGCTGACCGACTACTACCACCCGCCGTTCGCTCGGGGCCTCGCCCGCGACGACGAGGAGATCACCGCCTTCGCCGAGTGGGCGATGGAGCGCTACGACATCCGCGCTCCCGGCCCGGCGGCGGTGACGGCGACGCTGTCGGGCGGCAACCAGCAGAAGCTGATCGTGGCGCGCGAGTTCGAGGGCGAGCTCCGGCTGCTGGTGCTCGATCAGCCGACGCGCGGGCTGGACGTCGGCAGCATCGAGTTCATCCACCGCCAGGCGATCGCCAAGCGCGATGCCGGCGTGGCGGTGCTCCTGGTCAGCGCCGAGCTCGACGAGGTCCTCGAGCTCTCCGACCGGATCGGGGTGATGTACCGCGGCCGGCTGGTGGCGGTGCTGGACGCGCGAGCCACCAACCGCGAGGAGGTTGGCCTGCTGATGGCCACCGGCGGTCGTCAGCCGGCCGGGAGCGCCGCGTGAGCGGGGGCCCGGTCCGACCGGCCACCCACGAGGCGCTCCAGCAGGCCGAGCCTCCGCAGGCAGCCCCGGTGGCACGCACCCGCTCGCTGCTGGAGCGGCTGCGGCAGGTCGCCCTGGTGCCGGCGAT
>CAYXZN010000163.1:0-5329 GCA_964469325.1 uncultured Steroidobacteraceae bacterium | reverse complement strand
GCGCCGAACACCGTCGGGCTGTCGAACCGCGGAATACAGAGCCAGTCGATCGTTCCGTCGCGCGCGACGAGTGCCGCGGCCCGCGTGTCGCCGATCAGCGCGTGTGCGGCGATAGGCGGGTACGTCATATCCCTCGCGTCAGCAACTAGCGCGCCCCTCGGCCACTCGTCGGCGCAGACAGAGGCGCATGCGGAACGGGAGTCAGGTGATCTCGAAGTCGTTGGGCGCCAGGATCGGGCTGGGGCAGTTGACCACGAAGCCCATCCCGCCGGTGTCGGGGGTGCCGTGATGCAGGGTAATCCGCCCGTCGGCGACGGCGGTGTCGAGGTCGGCCTGCGAGGTGATCAGGGTCGCATCAGCCTCGTCGTTCCAGACTGCGGTCCAGTGGTCCCACATCGGGCTCCAGGCCGGATCACCGGCCTTGGCCTCGAAGATGGCGGGCTGAAAGCCCATCGCGCCTGGGCCGGGGATGCCGTTGCCGAAGACCGTGATCTTGCTGGTCGCGCCGGCATCGGTCAGTCCCTCGGTCCCCGGGGAGCCGACCACGCTCATCATTGGCGCCATGGGCACCGCGGACGTGTCGGTGATGATGTACCGGCTCTCGGGGTAGCACTGGTGGAGCTTGAACGTGACCGTCATGGCATCGAGGTCGGGCGGCGACAGCAGCGGACCGTTGGCCAGCGGCAGCTTCACCTCGGGATCCACAGCCAGTTCGCCGCCGGGCCAGCTCACCAGCGGGTAGTTGACGACCACGTCGCTCGGCTCGACCTGGAGATCACCGGCGTCGGCGGCCTCGCGGATCCCGGCGGCGGAGCCGATCACCGTTTCCGCGCTGCCCCGCACTCGATGCACGCGGTACAGCGGCGTGAACCCCTCCATGCCGGGGACCGAGCTGATCACCGGAAGCTGCTCGGGCGAGGCGCCTTCGAACAGGAACAGATCGGCCGTTCCGCCGTCGACCTCCCTCGCGGCGCCCAGCAGCGGGACGAAGACCAGCCCCTCCTGCTCGGCAAACGCGGCATCGCTCGCGTCGGTTCGGACGAAGTACGCCTGCTCGCCGTCGATCAGCGCCTCGTGCAAGCGCATCGTGACCGACCCGCCGTTCCACTCGAACGGCCCTCGCAGCTGGAAGTCCACGACGTCGGCGACCAGCTTGGTCGCCTCTCCATCGGCGGTTGGGCTGGGGGAGGTGATCCGCCTGGTGCCGGTGGGCGAGGGGCTGGCAACCCCCGTCGCCAACGGGGTCCGGGCTGGGCTGCAGGCGGCGAGAATCGCCCCTCCCACCCCCAGGCCCAGCAGCCGCACAAATGCGCGTCGGGTGTACATCGACTCCAGCATCGGCTCCTCCTCCAGGCTCCACGCGCCGTCCGTGCTCGGGCAGGGGCAGTGTCCGGCACGACTGGCGTGGGTGGCCGTAAGCGTGCTCACAGAAGGCGGGAAACGAGGGACGGTTCCGGTTACCGGAGTCCGGCTTCGCCCCATGTCCGATTGGCCGGATCAGGCGGCGTCTTCTCTCCCGAGCCGGCGCTCCGCCTTCGGGTACGGGTAGAAGCGGGAGCGCTCACCGGCCTCCCAGGCGGCCCGTAGCTCCGGCCTGGTGATGTCCCAGTCCGGCCGCACCCTGGCGAACACCTCCCGCAGGTCGCGACGCAGCTCCTCTGGTGAGGGGCGGCCCCAGAACCAGTAGCCGTTGTAGACCTTGTAGACCACCAGCCCCGGCTCCAGCACCAGGGTGTGCGGGATCATCGGGTCGTGGGTCGGGTCGGTGTACTCGGCGATGTCGAGGTCCTGCTGGACGATCCGCCGCGGATCGGACAGGAATGGCCACTGCGCGCCCACCGACTGCCGGAACTCGTTGAGCTCGAGGAGGTTGTCGGTGGTGATGGTCACGATCTTCGTGTAGCTCACCGCGATCTTCGGGTAGAAGGCCGCCAGCTCGAGGTGCTGCTGGTGGTCCTTGGGGCAGAATTGGCCCCTGGACAGGATGAGGATCATCGGATCTTTTCCCTGGAGCTCGCTGAGCCGCCTCCGTTGGCGCGTGTGGTCGGTCAGCTCGTAGTCGGGGAAGGTGGCTCCGGGGACGATATCGGATCGCATGGACTGTCGATTCTCCGTGTGTAGTGCGATGTCTCGGCGACACACGCTAGCTTGGAGCGGCCGATCGTCGCTGTCAGCAGCGTCACGTCCGGCAAGCGCCGCGCCATCGATGCGGAGAGGGCGCGGCGGCGCGTCTTGTGAGGCGGCTGACATCCCAGCCCGCTCGCCGCGTGCATCGTTGGAGGATGGGGTTGTCAGGCGCGCGTCGCGTCCTGTTCGTCGATCCTGATCACGGTGCCCGCTCGCAGATGGCCGAGGCGCTGCTGCGGGCCGCCGCCGGGGGCCGGTTGGACGTGATGTCGGCTGGAACCGCCGCCGCCGGCTCCCTTGAGGGCGTGGGGCAGGTTCTTGAGGAGATCGGGATCGGGCAGTTCAGGCCTGCTCGTCGCCTGATTGGAGATCTCGTGACGCTGCCGCCCGATCTGCTGGTGGCGGTATGCGAGGAGGGCTGCGACAGCTGTCCCTACGTGCCCGGCGCCGCGCAGGTCATGCGCTGGCCGCAACCCGATCCCGATCACGCGCCTGCCACCGATCGGCTGAGCGTCCTCCGCGGCATCCGCGAGGACCTGCAGCTGCGCGTGACATACCTCGTCAACCTGCCGGAGTACCTGGCCCAGCAACGCTGAGCGCCGCCCGCACCGCCCGCGTACGCCGAGCGGCGGGCCTCCGCTGCGCGCACCTCCTCACTCCGGGGGCGGTGCCCAGATCTCGTAGCCGGCTCCGAACGCTGCGAACCCGAACCAGTACGGCGTATCCACCTGGACACGCCGCAGCTCGGCGCCGGCCGCCGGGCCGGCGGTGGCACGCCCGAGCGCATTCCACTGGCTTCCCGTCGTCACGTCGAAGAGCTCCCCGTCGCGCAGCTCGAACTCGAGCAGGCTGCCGTCGTGGCGCCGTTCGAACGCCACCAGTGTGCCCACCTGGTCGCTGCGCTCGATCAGGTCGCTGTCCAGCACAGACGCAACATCCGGCAGCCACCACACCACCACCGGGGTTGCCCCCACCTCGTCGTGGACCAGCCCGCCGGCCTCTGCCACCTCACGGAACGGGTAGACCACCGTGTGCCCGTCCGCCGTGAGCACCCCGACTCGCTCCTTGGGGTCGAGGCAGTTCGCCTTACCGTCGCAGGGCTCCAGCTGCGCGGGGCCCAGGAACGGGTTGCGGTCCAGGCTGTCCCAGCCCGGGTACGGGTTCCGCCCGTACGGTCGATCGAAGCCGGTGGCCCGATCGAGCACGGTGCCAGCCGGATGCGCAGCCACGAAGTCGGTCCAGGCGACCAGGCTGGAGGCCATGATCCGGAGGTGGTCGCCAGCATGCCGCCCCGCCAGCCCGACGCCGGTCGCCTGTTGCCACCACGTCTCCGTCTGCCGGTCGTACATCACCAGGTCGCTCCTGCGCAGGTACCCGGTGACGCCGAAGTCCAGCACGGTCCCGGCGTGCCGCCGATCGAAGACGACCGACGTGTGGCAGAGCGGACAGAAGGTGACGGCGATCGGCTGGCCGCCCAGGGTGTCGTTCGCGATCTCGTGCCAGAGCAGGATCTGCAACGGGTAGGCGCGCCACTCACCGCCGGCGGCGACCGCGATCACCGGCTCGGTCTCGCCGATCCAGTCGACGTCCGAGACGGCGGCGACCGCAGGATCGTCGAGCGCCGGGATGGCGTCGCGGCCTGCAGCCGCGCGCACGAACTGGTCGAGCTGCACGCCGGTCGCGAGGCGCTCGAAGTCGGTTCGCCAGCCGGCCGGCGTCCCGCTCGGGGTCGCATCGGCCGCGGGCGTCCCGGGTGGTTCGGCTGCTGACCCGGTGCAGGCGGCCAGCGTCAGGGTCAGCGCGAGAAGTCCACGTAGCGGGATCGGCCAGGACACGTTCACGGAATGCGGTAGCGGTCGGGCGTCGCGCTCAGGTTCACCGTATCGATCAGATGCACGATGCCACCCGCCACCCGGAGGTCCGTCTCAACCACAGGCGCGTCCCCGAACCACACCTGATCGTCGATGATCACGAGCGCCATTCGCTGCCACCGCCGGCTCATGCCGGCGAAGACGTAGTCGATGGTGAAGTCCTCCGAAGGCAGCCGATGGTAGAGGAAGTGCCGCTCGACCAGATCGGTCACGGCATCGTCGTCGCTCGTCAGCGTTTCGCTGGCCTCGCGCTCCAGGCGCGCGAACGCATCATCGGTCGGCAGGAACAGCGTGAAGGCACGATCGGGTTCGGCGAGCAACCGCTCGAGGAGGACGCCGTCCCGCTCCATCAGCAGGAGGAACTGGGAGAAGCGAGCATCGGCGGCCAGGAAGGCGGGAAGGCTGCCGGCCGGGTAGGCTGGCCGGACCGCCGGTGGAGAAGCGGAGGTCTGCGGTGATGCTTCAGACGTCTGGGCCGTGGGCGAAGGGGTCACGACCGGTGCCGGCGTATCGCTACCTGCCGGCCCGCCGCAGGCAGCCAGCACCACCAGCAGGCCGAGCGACGTCGCCGCCAGCCGAGGCCCCGTTCCATGATCGTCCCTGCACGCCGCCGGCTGTGAGGCAACCAACATCCGTCAGGGCTGCCAGATCCGGGTATCGGGTCGGAAGACTGCCCAGGCGAACCAGAACGGCTGGTCGCTCACGACCGGCTCGAGCCGATCGCCGGCCATGGGGCCGTCGATCGCCGCGCCGGTGAAGTCCCAGGTGGACCCGGTCTGAAGATCGCGCATCAGCCCGTCGCCCACCGGCTCGAACTCGAGCGCCGTCCCATCGGTCGAGGGGCGCTCGAAGACCGTGGCAGAGCCGACCAGCTCGCCGCCGGCGACGGTGGGGGCCCCAAGACCGGACGCTGTGCCTGGTGCCCACAGCACGACGACGGCTGTCGGGCCGATCTCGTCGTTGACGACTCGCGCCTCGGCCAGGTCCGGGAAGGGATAGGCGACGGCTTCCTCGTCAAGGATCACCCCCACGATCCGCACCTTGGGCGACAGACGTCCGTCGATCAGGGTCTTGTCCCGTAGCAGGAACGGGTCGGTGTCCGCCCGGTCGTAGCCGGCGTACGGGTTACGGCCGTAGTCACGCGCGTGGCCGGTGTCCCGCGACAGGAGCTCCCCGTCGGGGTGCAGGGACCGGAACTGCTCCCAGCTGATCAGCTCCGAGGGGAGGAACTCGAGCTGGGCACCGGTCAGCTCGCCGACGATTCCCCGTCCGGTCGCCTGCTGCCACCACGACTCGGTCTGGCGGTCGTACATCACCAGGTCGGAGTGGCG
>CAYXZN010000162.1:0-5374 GCA_964469325.1 uncultured Steroidobacteraceae bacterium | reverse complement strand
GTACGGTCGTCAACCTTCGCGTCCCGCTCGCCTTCGCGGAGATGGCGCTGGGCGCGGTGCCGGGGATGGGCGCGGACCAGGGAGAGCGGATCCGGGCGGCCATCGCGGCCGGCGTGACCGGGCCGATCCTGGACGTCGAGGACCCCGACGGCGACGGCGTCCTGATCACCCTCGAGTGACGCCCGTGCCAGCTCCAGCCGCGCCTTCCCCCGCCGCCTGGGCCACACCTGCCATCTCGGCCGTCGGACTGGTCAAAGAGTTCGAGCGCGGCCGGCGAACGCTGCTCCAGCGCATTCGCCGCGAGCCCGACCGGCGCCAGCGCTTCCGTGCCGTGGCCGGCGTCGACCTCGAGGTGCGCCGCGGCGAGATCTTCGGCCTGCTGGGCCCCAACGGTGCCGGCAAAACGACCACCATGCGGATGCTGGCCACCCTGCTCGAGCCGACCGAGGGGAGCGCCCGCGTACTCGGCCTGGACGTGGTGACCCAGGCGCGCGAGGTGCGACGGCGGATGGGAGCGGTCCTGTCCGGCGAGCGGAGCCTGTACTGGAAGCTGACCGGGCGGGAGAACCTGGACTACTTCGCGGCGCTGTACCACGTGCCGCGCCAGCTGACCCGTGAGCGGATCGTGGCGGCGCTGGCGGCGGTCCAGCTCACCGATCGCGCGGACGACTACGTGGAGCGGTACTCGACCGGCATGCGCCAGCGGCTGGTTCTGGCCCGAGCGCTGCTCCCGGACCCGGAGCTGCTGCTCCTCGACGAGCCGACGGTGGGGCTCGACCCCCAGGCGGCCCGCGACCTGCGCGAGCGGGTCGTCCGCCTCCGGGATACGGGCCGCACCATCCTGCTCACCACCCACTACATGGAGGAAGCCGACCAGCTGTGCGACCGGGTGGCGATCATCGACCACGGGCGCATCGTGGCGCTCGACCGCCCCTCCGAGCTGAAGCGGGTCGTCGGCAACGGCCGCGGGGATGCCACAGCGGCCACGCTGGAGGACGTTTTCCTGGCGCTGACCGGTCATGCGCTCCGTGAGTAGCCTGCGGGTCGGCGACATTCGGGCGTTCGGCGCGGCGGCGATCAAGGAGTGGCGGATCCTGCGCCGCTACCCGCACCTGTTCCTCGGGTTCCTGTTCTGGCCGATCGCGCTGCCGATCGCCTACGTCTTCCAGGCCCGCGCCTACGCCGGCGATGGTGAGGCGCCGATGGCGGCGTTCGCCGCCCGCACCGGGACCACCGAGGTGGCCGCCTTCCTGTTCATCGGCTGGGCCACCTACATGTGGCTGAGCATGATCCTGTGGGGACCCGGCACCGCCCTGCGCACCGAGCAGGTGCGCGGCTCGCTGGAGGCGCAGTTCATGACTCCCGTCTCCCGGCTGGTGATCCTGTTCGGGCCGGTCGTCAGCCAGCTGGTGTGGGCAGTCTGGATGTACGCCATCGTCGGCGCGGTGCTGGCCCTCGGCTTCGGCGTCCAGATCGGCCTGGCCGAGGCCGTGCGCGCCATCGGCGTCATCGTGGTGGCCGTGCCGGCCCTGTACGGGCTGGGCGCGCTGTTCGCGGCCGTCGTCCTGCGCTTCGGGGAGGTCCACTCCATGGTGCAGGCGGTCCGCGGCGTCTTCACCGTCGGGTGCGGGATGACCTACCCGATCGTGATCCTGCCCGAGTGGGCCCGGAGCGTGGCGCTGACCCTGCCGCCGACGTACCTGATCGGCGACCTGCGGGCGGTGGTGCTGCTCGGAGCGGACCTGGTGGAGCGCGTGCCGAGCCTGGCGATCCTGCTCGCCATGGGGCTGTTCATCTCGGGCCTGGCGGTGGTCGCGTTCCGCCGGACCGAGCGGTACGCCAGGCGCGGCGGCGCCCTGGCGCAGTACTGAGGCGAAGCGCGATGCGGTCAAGCGTGATGCTGGAGCTGCGGGCGGCGTGGGCGGTGGCGCGGAAGGAGCTGAAGGTCACGCTCCGGTACCCGCTCAACGCGGCCAACGAGGTGCTCCAGCCGCTCTACCAGTTCCTGCTGCCGAGCCTGCTGCTTGGCGCCACCTTCATGGTCGGCGGCCGCGCCATCGGCCTGGAGCAGAGCGCCGGCACCGATGACCTGGCCGGCTTCCTGTTCCTGGGGATCGTGGTGGGCGGCCTGATCGGGACCGCCTTCTGGGAGGTGGCGTTCGGCTTCCGCCGGGAGATCGACCAGGGGACGCTGGAGGCGAGCTGGCTCACGCCTACCGCGCGCGAGACGTTCGTGCTGGGCCGAGCCATCTCGGGCTTCATCGTGTCGGCGGTCGCCAGCGTGGTCCTGGTCGCCATCGGCGTCACCGTCTTCGGAGCCGATGTCGCACCCGGGGTCCTCGCCGCGCTGCCCGCGCTGGTCCTGGCGGCGGTGAGCATGGTGGGCGTCGGCTACCTCGTCGGCGCGCTGGTCCTGCTGCTGCGCGACCCGGGATTCTTCGTGGACGCCACCAGCTTCGCGGTGGTGGGCCTGTCGGGAGTCGCCTTCCCGATCACCGTCCTGCCCGACCCGCTCGGCTGGCTGAGCCGCCTGCTGCCCACCACCTGGGCGCTCGACATCCTGCGCGCGACCGCCTTGGGCACCGACCTGCTGGCGCCGATCTGGGTCGAGTGGATCGCCCTCCTGGCGCTCACCGGCGCGACGATCGTGCTCGGGCGGTGGGTCTTCCTCCGGGTCGAGCACCGCCTGCGCCGGCTCGGGACCCTGGGGATGCACTGAACGGCGTCAGGCCCGAGCGCGAAGGACGCTACTCGTCCTCGGGCGGGTCGGTGTGGGGCCGCTCCTCGCCGGACACGGTCTCGCCCCAGCCGGAGATCGGCGGCGTCATGGCGCCGGTGTCACCGGTGGTCGGGATGGTCGGCGATCCGCGCGGCGCGTCCTCCGGCACCACGTCGGGATCGGGCTGCGGCTCGTCGCCCGACTCATCGATCGGCCGGCGCATGCCGGGCTGCTGTTCGGTCATCTCGCGTCACCTCCGACTCGGATCGCCGCACGAACGGGACCAGCCCCCTACTCTTCCTGTGCGGGCAGCTGACGCGCCTCGAGCCGGTCGGCGGCGGGCAGGACGTAGTGCGCCGCGACCAGGGCCACGAACGCCACCGAAACGGTGAGGATGAGCATGATCGCCACCGTGCTGGCGGTCACGATGAGCAGCAGCACGAGCGCCATCCCGGTGGTGCGCAGCGGGTAGGCGACCAGCAGCACCACCGCGAGGCGCAGGCGGCGGCGGAGCGGATCGGCCTGTCGGACCGGGTCGAGCAGGATCGGCCAGGCGAGCACCGCGTAGAGCCACAGCAGGAAGAGGCCGTACAGCGCGGAGACCGACAGGAAGGCGCCGAATGCTCCGCCCACGCCCGCCCCGACCAGCAGGACGACGACCAGCACGAAGACCAGGGCGACCTGGACGGTGGCGAGGACCAGCGGCAGGATCGGCCGGCGCAGCTGGCCGAAGAACTCGGCCAGGTCGGTGTGCCGGTCGCGCACAAGGGTGGTGGCCATCCGCGTCATACCCGCCATGACCGGGCCCAGGAGGGCGGCCAGGGCGAAGAAGATCAGCCCCTGCAGCGCGAGCAACGTGATCGCCAGCAGCCCGACTCCGAAGATGACGTTGGCGGCCACGAAGCGCCACGAGTTGTAGAAGAGGTCCTCGGCGGCGGTCCGGAAGGCGGCGCCGGCCTTGGGCGGCGGAGGCAGGCGCACTCTGGCGGCAGCCACGGTGCGCCGTCAGCCCTTGACGCCCGACGCCGCGATCCCCTCCACGAAGTAGCGCTGGAAGAAGACGTACAGGATCAAAATCGGGATGGTGGCGAGCACCACCACCGCCATCAGCGCGTGCCACTGCGTCGTGTACAGCTGGTAGAACTGGCTCAGCGCCTGGGGAATCACCCACTGGGAACGGTCGCGGATCAGGATCACCGGCCAGAAGAGGCCGTTCCAGGTTCCCTGGAACTGGAGGATCGCCACCGCGGCCAGCGCGGGCGTCGCCAGCGGCAGGATCACCTGCGCGTACGTGCGCAGGAAGCCGGCACCGTCGATCCGGGCCGCCTCCTCGAGGTCGCGCGGGATGGTGAGGAAGTACTGGCGCATCAGGAAGAGGCCGGTGGCGCTGACCGCCAGGATCAGAATCAGGCCGATGTAAGCCTCGATTCCGCGACCGAACAGGCCGACGTTGACGAGGATTACGTACACCGGCACCACCCGTAGCTGATCGGGGATCATCAGCGTGGCCAGCACCAGGATGAACAGCACCTCGCGACCGGGGAAGCGGAGCCGGGCGAACGCGTAGCCGCCGATCGAGTCGAGGATGAGGTTCAGGACCATCACCGCGCCAGCGATGATGAAGCTGTTCAGGAAGAGGCGCGGCAGCGGCGGGTTCATCACCGTCCAGGCCGTGATGTAGCCCTCCAGCGTGGGATTGCGCGGCAGCAGCGTCATCTCGATCGCCTCGGGCAGCGGCTTGAAGCTGGTCGACACCGACCAGGCGAACGGGATGAACATCAGTAGCGCGTAGGCGATCAGCAGGCCGTAGGCGACGGTGCGTCGAACCTGGGCGCCGCGCTGCGAGCCGACCGGCCCCGCCTCTGCGATCTGGACGCGCTCCGCGGTGGCGGTCATCGGCTCACACCCACGTCGGGGTGCCGCCGAAGAGACGGCGTTGAATGAGGGTGATGACCATGATCAAGGCGAAAAGGATCACGCCGACTGCCGCGGCGAACCCCATGTCGATGGTCTGCATGACGTTGCGTGCGATGAACAAGACCATGGTGGTCAGCGCGTTATTCGGGCTGCCGTCCAGGCCGCCCGCGACGTACGACTGGTCGAACATCTGGAGCGCACCGATGACCGACACGGTGGCGACGAAGAAGTGTCCCGGCTTCAGCAGCGGGAACGTGATCCGCCAGAAGGTCTGCCAGGCGTTCGCGCCGTCGATCGCCGCCGCCTCATAGGTCTCCCTGGAAATGGTCTGGAGCGAGGCGAGGTAGAACAGCATCATGGTGCCGGAGGTCGTCCAGATGTTCAGGGCCATGATCGACTCCAGCGCCGTGCCGCTGTGGGTCAGCCAGTTGTGGTTGTCGCGGATCCCGAACCAGTCGAAGACGTCGACCGCGCCGAGCACCCCGCGGAAGGCGTTGAAGAGGCCGTCGGGCTGCATGATGAAGATGAAGAGCACGGTGATCGCCGCCGAGCTGGCGATGGCGGGGAAATAGAAGGCCGCCCGGAAGAACGTCTGCCCGCGGATCTTCTGGTTGACGATCACCGCCAGGAACAGGCCCAGCGCCATCTGCGCCGGCACGACGACCGCCGTGTAGCGCAGGGTGTTCCCGACCGCCTTCAGGAAGATCGGATCGCCGATCGCGCGGTCGTAGTTCTCGA
>CAYXZN010000161.1:0-5400 GCA_964469325.1 uncultured Steroidobacteraceae bacterium | reverse complement strand
GGCAAGGAGAACAGCACCGGCCTGCTCAACTACCCGGTCCTCCAGGCGGCCGACATCGCCATCTACAAGGCCACCGTGGTGCCGGTCGGCAAGGACCAGGACGCGCACCTCGAGCTGAGCCGCGAGATCGTCCGCGCCTTCAACCGCCGCTACGGCGAGATCTTCCCCGAGCCCAGGGCGGTCTACACCGACGCCCCGGTGGTGCTCGGCCTGGACGGGGTCCGCAAGATGGGGAAGAGCGCGGGCAACACGATCCCGATCTTCGCCGAGCCGGACGAGATGCGGTCCATCGTGATGGGCATGGTCACCGATGTCCTCCGCCCTCGCCGCTCCGACCCCGGCCACCCAGAGAGCTGCAACGTCTGCCAGCTGCACCGGTTCTTCGGCGACGACTACGAGCAGATCTGGGAGGGCGAGCGCACCGCTCGGACCGGCTGCCTGGACAACAAGCGCCTGCTGGCCGAGCGAATGATCGAGTTCTTCCGGCCCATGCGCGAGCGGCGCTCCGAGCTGGCCGCCGAGCCGGGCCTGGTCGAACGCGTGCTGGCCGATGGGGCCGACCGGGTGCGACCCATCCTCGAGGCGACCATGGGCGAGGTCCGGGCGGCGGTCGGCATCGGCCCGGGGGCGCCCGGCTGACCGATGCCTGACCGGCCGCGCCTCCTCGGCACCCGGGAGCGGCGCTGGCTGCTCGCCTTCCTGGTGCTCGGCACCGCCTACTTCGGCATCCTGGTCGGCGAGTTCCTGCTCCGCGTGCTGGGCACCTTCAGCCAGATCCTGCTGATCCTGTTCCTGGCCTGGCTGCTGGCCTTCCTGATGGCGCCGCTGGTCGGCTACCTCGTACGGCGCCTCGGCCTGCCACGGGGCGCGGTGGTGGTCCTCACCTACCTGGTGGCGCTGGTCGCGCTGGGGTTCGGCCTCTTCTACACCGGAACCGCCATCACCCAGCAGGTGGCCGACCTGACCGACAGCTTCCCGGAGACCGCCGCCCGCATCCGCTCCAGCCTCGCCGCCTGGCAGGACGACCTGCAGATCGGCCGGCTGGAGATCGACCTGGTGAGCATGTTCGAGACGCTCCAGGCCCAGGCGGGAGCCATCGCCGGCGCGATCTTCGCCCAGGCCGAGCTGATCGCCGGCGTCACCGTGGCGGCACTTGCAGCACTCTCGCTGATCATCGTCCTGTCGATGTACATGGTGATGGACGCGGACCGGATCCTGGCCAAGATCAACCGCCTCATGCCCCGCCGCTTCCGCGACGAGCTCGACATCTTCGAGCGCAGCGTGGCCCGCGCCTTCGGCGGCTTCATCCGCGCCCAGGTGATCCTGGCGCTCATCCAGGCACTGCTGGTGGCGGTGCTGTGGGTGGCGTTGGGGCTGCCGTACCTGTTCATCGTGGCCACCCTGTCGGGGATCGCCATGCTGATCCCCTTCTTCGGCCCGGTGATCGCCTTCGTCCCGCCGGTGGCGGCCGCGCTCATCTACCGGCCGGACGCGGTGCTGTGGGTCATCGGCGTCCTCTTCGTCGCGCAGCTGCCGATCGTGAACTGGCTCCAGCCGCGGCTGATGCAGGGGGCGCTGGGGATGCACCCCATCCTGGTCCTGGTCGGGCTCCTGGTGGGGGCGCAGGTCGCCGGCGTGTGGGGCGCGCTGTTCGGGATCCCCGCGGTGGCGGTGCTCAACGTCTTCTTCAACTACTGGGCCGAGCGGGCGGTGCCGAACGTCCTCCTTCCTGAACGCGAGCGGCTCGCCAACGTTCAGCAGATGACGCTGGTGCGGGTGGAGAAGGAGCAGGTGGCCGACGAGACGCACCCCTCGATCCACGTCCACCGCTCGCTGCGGCCCGACGGCAGCGAGGAATTCGACATCGAGGTCCCCGGCGAGGAGCATCCCGAGCAACGCCCCGAACACCGCGGCGCCCCGAGGCCGCGCGAGGACGAGGCGCCGAGCTGACCGCGACGGTCAGGCGCGGACCGCCAGCACCTGCCCTCCACGCCCGTCGGCCAGCGCGTCGACCGGCACGCCGAACACCCGCCGCACGCGATCCGGCCGGAGTACCTCCGCCGGCGGGCCGTCGGCCACCACCCGGCCGCCGTCGAGCAGGGCCGCGCGGTCGGCGAATCGCGCGGCGAGGTTGAGGTCGTGCAGCACCGCCAGGACGCCGATGCCGCGGGCCGTGCACAGGCGGCGCAGCGTACGGAGCAGGGCGACCTGGTGGGCGAGGTCGAGGTGGACGGTCGGCTCGTCGAGCAGGAGCAGCTCCGGCTGCTGCGCGAGGGCGAGGGCCACCAGCACCCGCTGGCGCTCGCCCCCCGACAGCTCGTCGACCGGCCGCGCCGCGAGGTCCAGGGCCTCGGCGTCGACCAGGGCGCGCTCCACGGCCACCTCGTCATGGGGAGTGGAGCCGAAAAGCCGGCTGGCGTGGGGCGCGCGGCCCATGGCCACCACCTCGGCCACCCGGAAACCCGGCGGGAGCTCGAGCGACTGCGGGAGGACCGCCACCCGCCGCGCCACCTCGACCCGTGACCAGCGCTTAACGGCTCGCCCGAACAGCGTGACCGAGCCCTCCGCCGGATGGAGGGTCCCGGCCAGCACCCTGAGCAGGGTGGTCTTGCCGCTGCCGTTCGCTCCCAGCAGGGCGACCAGCTCTCCACGGCCCACCGACAGGCTAGCCCCGCGAAGCACCTGGCGCGGCCCGGCACGGGTCCGGTAGCCGAAGGCCGCATCGGTCAGGACGGCGATCGGCTCTGCCGAGACGGTCATCGCTCTGCCGTCCCCAGCGCCAGCGAGCGACGCAGCAGCCACAGGAAAAAGGGCGCGCCGATGAGGGCGGTGACAACCCCGACCGGAACCCCCCCGGCAAGCCGCGCGGCGAGGTCCGCCAGCGCCAGCAGCGAGGCCCCGAACAGCAGGCTGGCCGGCAGGAGCAGCCGATGGTCAGGCCCGATCGCCAGCCGCAGCAGGTGCGGCACCACCAGCCCCACGAAGCCGATCGTCCCGGCGATCGCCACCACGGCCGAGGTGGCGAGGCTGGCGACGACGGTCAGCCGCAGCTTCTCTCGCTCGACGTCCAGGCCAAGGTGCTCGGCCTGGCGCTCGCCGAGCAGCAGCAGGTTGAGCGCCCGCCAGCGCACGAGGAGGAGGACGAAGGCCACGCCCACAAGCGGCGCGGCGAGCGCCAGCTCCGCCCAGCCCGCGCCGCCGAGCGCCCCCATCAGCCAGCCGAAGATCGACGCCAACGCCCGGCCGGAGAGGAACATCAGCAGCGCCACGGCCGCCGCCAGGACCGACGACACCGCGTAGCCGGTGAGCAGCAGGGTGACGATCGGGGCGCGGCCCGCGCTGCGCGCCACCGAGTAGACGAGCAGCACGCTGGCGACCCCCCCGACGAAGGCGAGCAGCTGCACCACCCCCAGCCCCAGCCAGGCCGTCCCGGCGCCGATCGCCAGCGCCGGGAGGAGCATCGGCAGCAGGATGCCGGTCACCGCACCGAGCGAGGCGCCGGCGGCGGTGCCGATGATGTACGGGTCGGCCAGCGGGTTGCGGAGCAGCGCCTGGAAGACGGTCCCCGAACAGGCGAGCCCGGCTCCCACCAGCATCGCGGACAGGACCCGGGGCAGGCGCAGCTCCCAGATGATGGTCTCGGTGCTGGCCGGCCAGGTCACCGGCACGGGCAGGCCCAGGCGACGGCCGATCACCCGCAGCGTGTCGCCGGCGTCGACCCCCACGCTGCCGAGGGCCACGCCGGCGAGCAGCACCGCCATCGCCAGCGCACCGCCGATTCCGAGCACGGCCCCGGCCCGGGTGAGCGTCGGGCCGACGGCCAGCGGCCGGCTGAGGCTGGTGGCGGGCTGCATCGCCGCGCTCCTAGTCGGCCCAGGCGTCGGCGAGCTCGGGGTGGATGGCGCTCGCCAGCGCCTCCAGCCCGTCCACGATCCGCGGGCCGGGCCGGGTGGTCACGATGTCGTCGAGGAAGGGCACGACGCGGCCCTCGCGCACCGCGCTCATCGTGTCCCAGCCGGGACGGGCCGCCACCGCCGCCAGGGCCTGCTCGCGGGTGGCCAGGGTCGGGTCGTAGCTCGCGTCACCCAGCAGGATCAGCTGCGGGTCGGCCTCCACCAGCTGCTCGACCTGGATCGTGCCCTGGGGGTCGCCGGTGATCGGGTCGCCGCCCGCCAGCTCGATCATGGATGCCAGGAACGACCCGCTGCCGGCGGTGTAGATGGTGCCCTCGAACAGGCTCACCTCGTAGAAGGTCCGCGGGCGGTCCGCGTCGGCCACGCCGGCCTCGACAGCTGCCACACGGTCGCGCATCTCGCCGATGAGCTCAGCCGCCAGCGGGCTGCGATCGAGGACCAGGCCGACCATCAGGATCTCCTCGTAGATCTCGTCGAGCGTCTCGGGGTAGAGGACGAGGACCGTCAGGCCCAGCTCATCGAGGGCCGCGATGTCGTCGCTCGGCGTCAGCTCGTTCCCCGCCGCCAGCACGAGGTCGGGCTCGGCGGCCACGATCGCCTCGAGGTCGACTTCGGTGAAGGTGACCACCGTCGGCAGCGGCTCGACCACCTCCAGCACCTCGGGCGGGAAGCCGGTCCGGAAGTCATCGGTCGCCACCAGGCGGTCGCACGCGTCGAGGGCGCAGACGATCTCCGTGTTGGACGGAGCGAGGCTGACGATCCGCTCGGGCTCGGCCTGGATCGTCAGCTCCCGACCGGCGGCGTCGACGACGGTGAGCGGGTACGCGGGTTCGGAGGTGGGACCTAGTGTCGCCGCAGGGGTGCTGCGGGGAGAGGCGGTCGGGTCGCCGCCCGCGCCGCCGCGCAAGCAGGCAGCCAGGAGCAGGACCAGGACGGCGAGGAGGACAGCCGGAGAGAGAGACCTGGGGAAGCGGCGTACGGGTGCCATGTGATGCCTTTCCCTTTCACTCGAGGGTCGAGACATCGCGCCCGGGCTGGGCGACCTGGCTCCCGGTCCGCCGCGAGGCGGAGCGCGGATACAGTAGCGGGACTGCGCCGGCCTCTCACCGGCTTCGCCATTTACCCGCCCGCCTTTCGGGGGCGGCACCCTGCGCTGCGTCTTCGGTTACGGCGCCGATCCTACCAGACCGGCGGGCAGATCAGACCGCGGCCGGCTCCCGGCTGCGGTCGTGGTTGTAGAGGGGCGTCTCGCGCTGCGCGTCGTTCAGCATGGGGTCGAGGATCTTCTGGAGCGCCAGGGTATGGCTGCAGCCGCCCACGCTCTCGAACAGGTGACAGTCGCAGTGCCATGTATCGGCGTCGAGTGAGACCCGGTGGGAGCTGTTGTCTCCCGCGAAGGTGGCCTCGAAGCGATGGAGCTTCACGCGGTCCGGCTCGTGCGCGTAGCGCATCGCCTTCTCGACCTTGCCGATCATGCTCGATTGCA
>CAYXZN010000160.1:0-5439 GCA_964469325.1 uncultured Steroidobacteraceae bacterium | reverse complement strand
CGCGTCGAAGTCGAGCACCGGTCCGCGCGGGACGTACCAGACCGAGCGGCCGAGCGCGGTCCGCCGCACCTGGGCCGCGCACAGCGCGACGATCTCGCCGCCGGACTCGAGCACGAACCGCCGCTGCGGCTGGCCGTCGAGCGCGGCCACCGCCGCCCACTCCCAGTCGTGCAGCAGGTCCGCGGAGGGCAGGCGAGCCAGCAGCGCCTGCCAGGCGTCGCGATCGGCCTCCCTGGCCGCGCGCAGGCTCACCGGCGTCGCCACCGATCGCGCACGCGAACCGCTCCGGCGCGCACGCCGAGGGCGGCCCGGACGAGCGCGTCGGCGGGTGGGCGGATGGCCAGGTCGCGCGCGCCGACGTACTCGACCACGCGCCCGCCGAACCCCTCCTTGAACTGGGCGATCCCGCCCGTTGGCATGCCCCACAGGTCGTAGGCGGCGAATCCCTCGGCGGCGAAGTCCCGGATCGCGCCCCACTTGACGAGGTAGTTGGCGCGGTCGCGCGCCCCGTCGGGGGTCGAGCCTCCGTACAGCTCCGTCGCCCGGTCGCCGCAGGTCAGGTGCATCAGGGTCGCCAGCCGGCGGCCGTCCCGTGCGGCGAAGTAGAGGCGGATGCGCCGATCCGGCGCGAACAGCTCCCACGTCCGGCGGTAGACGTGCAGCGGCCGGACGTTGAACTCGGAGCGGTCCGCGGTGCCCGACAGGATGGCGTGGAAGTCGGCCAGCGCCGCCTCGAGCAGCTTGGGCTCCGCGTCGGCGTCGAGCCGCTCGACCGTCAGCCCCGCCGTCTCCGCCTTGTTCACGTACTGGCGGTGCTTGCGCCGCATGGCTCCGAACAGCTCGTCGGGACCGGGGGCGAGGTCGATCAGCCGCGTCGCCGCCGGCTGGATGGCCTGGGCCGCCCGCCACGGATCGGCGAGGAGCGCGGCGCCGTACCGGTCGTCCGCGGTCGCCTCCGGATCGGCGCGCAGGGTGGCGATCCGCTCGCGGCGGGCGAGGCGGCGCACCGCGGCCAGCAGCGCCTCCCGCGGGGCCGGGTCGTCGAGCTCGCCGATCGGCCCGCGCGGGGCGTAGGCGAGCGCCCAGCGCACGACCGGGAGCGGCCGCACCAGCAGCTGCACGCCGGCCAGCGGCCGGCCGCGCTCGCTGCCGACCGCCAGCCGCACCACCCGCCAGCCGTGCTCGCGGCGGAGCTCGCCCCACTCCCACAGCTGGGCGAAGGCCCGGTAGCGGGCGGACTCGACGAAGCGGTTCCACGCGTCGCACTCGTCCTCGCGCCAGGCGGTGAGCTGCCGGTCAGCCATCGGCCGCTCCGCTCAGCCGGCGCGGCCGGTCCGCCGCTCGCCCGTGGCCGGCTCGGCGCAACTCCTGGCGAGCGACCTCCCCCTCGTCCCACCAGCGCCGCTCGCTGCCGTAGATGATCGACTGCTCGTGGCCCTTGCCGGCGAGCAGGATCATGTCACCGGGGCCGGCGCGGCCGATGGCGTGGCGGATCGCCGCCCGGCGGTCGTCGATCACGAACAGCCGCTCCCCGTCGACGGCACCCGCCGCCCGCGCGCCGTCGGCGATCTGGCGATTGATCTCCTCTGAGGACTCGAGGCGCGGGTCCTCGTCGGTCACCACCACCACGTCGGCCAGCTCGGCCGCGACGTGTCCCATGGCCGGCCGCTTGGTCGGGTCCCGCTCGCCGGCGGAGCCGAAGACCGCGATCAGCCGTCCGGCGGTCAGCGGGCGCAGCACGCGCAGCACCTTGGCCAGCGCGTCGGCGGTGTGTGCGTAGTCGACCAGCACACCAAACGGCTGCCCCTCGTCGATCCGCTCCATGCGCCCCGGCACGCCCTCCACTGCCTCGATCGCCCGCGCCGCTCCGTCGAGTGGGATGCCGAGCGCCTCGGCCAGCGCCAGGGCCGCGAGGGCGTTGGCGACGTTGAAGCTGCCCGGCAGGCCGAGCTGGACCCGGCCGCTCCACGACGAGCCGTGCACGGTGAAGTCGGTTCCATCCGGACGGGCGTCGACCTGCTCGGCACGCAGATCGGCATCGGCGGACAGCCCGTAGGTGGTGACGGGGCCAGCGGACCGTTCCCGGAAGAAGGCGTAGGTGGGGTCGTCGCGGTTGAGAACGGAGCGCCCCGCCGTCTCGACCAAGCGCGCCTTGGCGGCCCGATACGCCTCCAGCGTGCCGTGGAACTCGAGGTGCTCGGAGGTCACGTTCGTCACCACCCCGGCCTCGAAGGCGACGTTGCGCAGGCGTCCCTGGCCGAGGCCGTGGGAGCTCGCCTCGAGTACCACCGCGTCGTTGCCGGCGGCCACCATCTCGGCCAGCAGGGCGTGGAGCTCGAGCGCCTCGGGAGTGGTGGCCCGGGCCTCGTTCGGTCGGTCCACGTCGCCCACCCGCACCGCCACGGTCCCGACCAGGCCGGGGCGGAGTCCGGCCGCGGCCAGCACGGCCAGGGCCAGGAAGCCGGTGGTCGTCTTGCCATCGGTCCCCGTCACGCCCACCACCCTCAGCCGGCGGCTCGGCTCGCCGAACCACGCATGGGCGGCATCGGCCAGGGCGTGACGGGCGTTGGCCACCACCAGCTGGGGCACTCGCACCTCCGGCAGCTCACGCTCCACGACCGCCGCCAGCGCTCCGGCCACCGCGGCCCCGACGACGAAGTCGTGCCCGTCCACGTGCTCGCCGGGCACGGCGAAGAAGAGGTGGCCGTCAGCCACCAGCCGCGAGTCGTAGGCGAGGCCCGTCACCTCGCCCACCGGCAGCCCCACGGTCCGCTCCGGACCGATCCGGTCGGCCAGCTCGCCCAGGCCCATCGTCCGCGCGGAAGGCGCCGTCGCTCCGATCGCCATCATCCCTCCCCGGCCGGCGTTCGCCGCCGCCCGAGCCGCTGTCGCGCCAGCCCACCGACATCCGCCAGCTCCTCGCTGCCGAGGGTCCTAGCGACGGCCGCGTACAGCCCTAAGCCGATGGCGGACAGGGCGAGCAGGATAGCGAAGCGCCCGAGCCCGTGGCCGAGGAGGACGGGTGCGGCGGCCCCGACGAGCTGGAGGCCGCCCAGCATGGCCAGCGCGGCCAGCCCGGCCGCGGCGATCGAGCGTCCCGCGGCGACCGCGATCCGACGACCGTCGATCGAGCCGATCCGTGCCCGGAGCGCGAGGGTCAGCCCGCCGACCTCCAGGAAAGCGGCCAGCGACAGCGCCAGGGCCAGCCCGGCCACTCCCATCGGCCCCACCAGCACCAGCATCAGGCCGATGTTCACGACCACCGCCACGATCGCCCAGGTCACCGGCGTGCGAGTGTCCTGGAAGGCGTAGAAGGTGCGGGCCAGCAGGTGCTGGACGGTGTGGGCGGCCAGGGCGATGCCGAAGAACGCGAGCGCGTGAGCGGTCCGCTCGGTCGACTGCTCGCTGAACAGCCCGTACTGGAAGAAGACGGCGGTCAGCGGCTCGCGCAGCACGACCACCACGGCCGTCACCGGCAGGGCCACGAAGAGGAGGACCCGCAGCGCACGCGACAGCTTGCGGCGCACCTCGCCGACGCGGCCCAGGGCGGCGTCGCGGGAGAGGGTCGGGAAGAGAACCACCGCCACGCTGACACCCACCACGCCGACCGGCACCTGCATCAGCTGGAAGGCGTAGTTGTAGGCGGTCACGCTGCCCTCGGGCAGGCCGGTGGCGAGCAGGGTGCTGACGATGAAGTTCAGCTGCACCGCCGCGAGGCCCAGCGTCCGCGGTCCCATCAGCCACAGCACCTGCCGGACCCCCGGGTGACGGAACGTGACCAGCAGGTCGTACCGCCGGCCCACCTGCGCGAGCTGGGGGAGCTGGATGGCGAGGTGGCCGAGCGACCCGATCACGACGCCCACCGCCAGCCCCTCAACGCCGATCATGGGCGCCAGGAAGATGGCGGCCAGGATGATCGCCGCGTTGTAGACCAGCGGCGCCAGGGCGGGCAGGGCGAATCGGTCGTAGCTGTTCAGCAGCCCGGTGACCACCGCCCCCATTCCGACGAAGACCGGGCTGAGCAACATGAGGCGCGTGAGGCGGATGGTGAGCTCGGTGGTGGGCGGGTCGAAGCCGGGCGTGACGAGCGGCACGATCCACGGTGCCAGGACCGCCATCAGCAACGACAGGCCAACCAGCGCGACCAGGACCAGGTTGATGATGCTGCTCGCCAGCTGCCACGCCTCGCGCTCCTGCTGCCGGGCGCGGTAGCCGCTGAAGACCGGGATCAGCGCCGCGGACAGGGCGCCGGCGACCACCAGCTGGAAGATCGCGTCGGGGATCCGGAACGCGGCGAAGTAGGCGTCCAGCTCCCGCGACGCCCCGAACTGGGCGCCGATCACCAGCAGCCGCAGCCAGCCGAGCACGCGGGACGCGAGCGCGGCGGCGGTCAGGATCAGTCCGGCGGTGACCAGGACACGCCCGGTGCCCGAGGGGAGCAGGCGCTCACGCCTCCCCTGGTCCCGGCTGCTGGCGGCGCCGGGCGACGCCTCCTCGGGCTCCGGCGTGCCGGAGACGCTCACCGAGCCGGCGCCTCGCCCCCGCCCACCTCCCGGCGTGCGGAAGAGCCGGCGCCGCCCGCTGCGCTGGGGCGGATGCCGCCGGCGGCTCGCGGGTGGGCAGCCCGGTACGCGCTCCGCAGGGCGGCGTCCGACAGGTGGGTGTAGATCTGTGTGGTGGCGAGGTTTCGGTGGCCGAGCAGCTCCTGCACCACCCGCAGGTCCGCGCCCCGCTCGAGCAGGTGGGTTGCGAAGGAGTGGCGGAGCGTGTGCGGCGAGGTGCCGGCCGGCAGATCGGCCTCACGTACCCAGCGGCTCACGATCGTCCGGGCCCCGCGGCTGGAGAGCGACCCACCCCGTGCGTTGAGGAAGAGGGCATCGCCGCCCTGCCGCGGCTCCGAGCGCTGGGCGAGCAGCGGGCGGCCCTGGGCGAGGTACCGTCGCAGGGCCTTCTCGGCGGGGGAACCGAACAGCAGCTCGCGCTCGCGCCTCCCCTTGCCCAGCACCCGCAGGCGACGCCGGCCCAGGTCGAGCCTGCCCAGCGCCAGGCCGGACAGCTCGCTGATCCGCATCCCGGTTGCGTAGAGCAGCTCCAGCAGCGCCTCGTCTCGCAGCGCCAGCGCGTGGCGGTGGGGATCGTCCGAGCCGGATCGACGGGGAGCCTCGACCAGCACGGCGCTCTGGTCGACGTCGAGGACGCGTGGCAGCCGGCCGGGACGCTTGGGGGTGCGCACCCCAGCCATCGGATCACCGGCGACCCAGCCCTGACGGGTGGCGAACCGGTACAGGCTGCGGACGGCCGACAGCCGCGCCGCCACGGTGGCGGCGGCCAGCTGCCGGTCGGCCAGGACGGCCAGGTAGGCGCGGACGGTCGAACGCTCCGGAGTGCGCCAGTCCACCTCGCGCTGGGCGAGGAAGGCGAGGAACTGACCCCCGTGCC
>CAYXZN010000159.1:0-5445 GCA_964469325.1 uncultured Steroidobacteraceae bacterium | reverse complement strand
GGGCCGAGATCGACTACGTCGACTCGCTGATGGGCTCCGGCTTCGCGATCAACAACCCCAACGCGGTGTCCAGCTGCTCCTGCGGGTCGAGCTTCAACACCGACGGCTCTCCCGCCAAGGCCGGCGGCTGCCACTGATCGCTTCTCTCCTCCGCCGATAGGCCCCGGCTCCACGCCGGGGCCTTCGTGTGTCTGGCCGATCCCGTCCCGGCTACTCCCCGGAGGGGTCGTCGCTGAAGACGCCGGCGCCGGCGCGGGCCACCTCGCGCTCCGCCCCGCCCAGCGCGGCGGGCAGCGGCCGGGCGATCGGCAGCGGGGTCACCCAGCGCTCGACCAGCTCGCGCGTGCCCCCGACGGCCAGGGCGTCGAAGAGGACGCAGAACTTGCGGTACAGGTGCTCGCCGATCTCCCCCTGCGCGGGGTCGGGGAGCTCCCAGAGCCGCCGCTTGAACGGGCCGAGCGCCTTCTTGCGGGTCTTGTACAGGAACTGCTCCTCGGTCTGGTCCTCGCTGCGCTCATCGGCGCAGTTGGCACGAACCCAGTCCATCATCTCGGCCTTCAGGGACTCGGGCAGGCCGCCGGCGTCGTACAGGATGTTCTGGAAGCCGGTGGCGAGGTGGATCTCGGCGGTGCCGCTGGCTGGGAAGTGCCCAAACGCCTCCTCCGGAAGGGTGCTGGCGCCGTGCTGCACGGCCCCCGCCAGTCCGTACTCCTCGCGCGCCACGGCCGACAGGCGCCGCAGCGTGTCGAAGTCGATCTGCACCTCCGCGATCGTCCCGTCGGGAAGCGGCACACCTCCGTGGCTGGTCCCGCTCTGCACGCTGACCTTGCTGATGCCGACCAGGCCGTCGACGCCGATGCGCTCCTCGTAGCCGTCGAGGTACGCGCCCAGCTCCTCCTCATTCGAGTTGTGCTTGCCGACCTCGCCGATCTCGCCGCCGATGCTGATGGTCACCCCGTCCGGCTCCAGGGAGCGGATGAAGCGGGTCATCTCGGCGGTGTTCTCGGCGTTCACGCGCTGCTGCTCGGCGACGGTCGGCTGCGCCAGGTCGACCAGGGTGGAGCTGTCGATGTCGATGTTCAAGAAGCCGGCCTCGATCGCCTCGCGGGTCAGCGACTTGATGCCGTCCAGCTCTCCCTGCGGGTCGCCCGGCCACTTCTTGGCGTTGAACTGGATGTGGTCGCCCTGGAGGAAGATCGGCGTCCGCCAGCCGGTCTTGATGGCGGAGGCCAGGATGACGGCGGTGTACTCGGCAGGACGCTGGTCGGTGTACGCCATCTCGCTCTTGGCGATCTCGAAGATCACCGCCCCCGCGTCGCGCTCGAGCGCGGCCCGCATCGCCTGGCGAGCGGTGAGCCACGCGCTGGCGCGGACGTTGATGGCGGGCACGGTGAACCGGTCGGCGCGGAACTCGCCCCTCCCACGAGCCATGTACAGATCGTGGATCGAGGCGGCCGGGCAGCCGAGCGCCTGCGAGGCGGACCAGATGACCCAGCGGCACGCGTCGCGCAGCTGCTCGTCCGGGTTGAAGACCGCGTCGAAGACGAGCTCGTCGATCAGCTCGTCACGGAAGCGGCGCTCGTCGGTGATCTCCAGGCGGTCGTTCACGATGCGAGCCGACGTGCCGAGCCTGTCGAGCAGGTCGTCCCGGGAGGCGTACGTCATGGAAAGGCAACCCCTTGCAGTCTCAGGGCCACTCTACCGAAAGGCCGATACCAGGGTGAAGGCCAGCAGGGGCATGATGACCAGGCCGATCAGTCCTGTCAGCAGGTACCAGTCGCGCGCCGCGGCGGCATTCGCCACTCCCCGGCGCCGCAGGCCGCCGACCCAGGCCAGAACGGCGCTCAGAGCGGCCACGTACAGGACGGCCGCCAGCCCGATGCTGCCCAGCGCCAGTCCCCGCGCCTCACCGCAGCCGAGCCAGCCGAGCCGGCCGAGCGGCCCCCCGGGAGGGCACCTGGTCCACAGCTCGCTCGCCACCACGGCGCCAGCCGCGACGAGCACCAGGAGCGACCAGCCGAGATGGGCGAGCAGCCAGCGGCGAGGCAGGAGGGCGCTAGCCTCCGCCCGGACTGGTCGAGTAGGCGCGCGACAGGGCGCCGGCCGCTGCCGCGTCCTGGCGCGTCATGCGCCGGTACTCGATGTACTGGTAGGCGAACGCCGCGGCCGCGATGCCGGCCACCAGGGTGGCGAAGCCGAGCGCGCCGAGCGAGAAGTTCGGGATGTTGGTGATCGGCGCCGTCTCGGCCTCGAACCGGATCAGCGTGCCGCCGGCCAGGCTGAAGCACATGTACGGGATGATCACCAGCCCGGTCAGCAGGTAGTTGGCGAGCACGAAGAGGCGCAGCGCCATCCAGCCCGGTCCGTACCGTCCGCGAGATGCCTGGACCACGAGGGCGAGCACGGCGACGAGGACCAGGTTCCCCACCCCGATGCCGTTCCCGATCAGGTAGCCGACGTCGGCGCTGAAGACGATTTCGAAGTCGAGATACGGCTCGAAGGGCCGCGGGAGCGTGAACATCCAGAAGAAGAAGTCCGGGATGTAGAAGAAGATGAAGTAGAGGAACAGGAAGAGCGCAACCCCCTTGAACAGGGCGATCAGCCACGTCTCGCGGCCGAACAGGAGCCAGCGCGTGAAGTCGTCGAGCAGCGACAGGCCCCGCGCCACTCGTCCGCGCCGCCGGGTCCCGTAGCTCGCCGCCATGCCTACTGCTGCTCCAGCAGGTACGTGATCAGGGCCTGCAGCTGGTCCTCGGGCAGGACATCCTCCGGGTAGGCAGGCATGCCGGTCGGCTGGCCGTCGTTGTAGTTGCCGGCGGAGTCGCGGATCCACCTCTCGAGGAACAGGCGCGGATCCTCATCGTAGTCGGCCTGCATCTGCTCGAGGCCGGAGACCGGGGTCGGCAGGTCGGTCACCAGCTCGGACCCGATGGTCTGGAGGCCGGGGAAGGTGCCCGGCACGCCGGAGAGGTCCGCCTGGTGACAGGAGCTGCACGGCGTGCCGGTCCCCGGAGTCAGGTAGATCTGGCGTCCCACCTCCGGGTCGTCGGTCGGAACCGGGGTCCCCTCCGGCTGCTCGGCGAGCGTCTCCTCCGCCCAGCTCTCGAGCAGCGCCGTCAGGGCGGCGATCTGCTCCTCGTTGAGCGGGCCCCCCACCTCGTGGCTCCACGCCGGCATGGGGCTGTTGACGTCACCGCTCACCACCACCCCGCCGTAGCGGATCACCAGCTCGATGTAGCTTCGGTCGGTGTAGACGAGCAGGCTGCGCTGATACTTGTCGGCGAGGCTCGGCGAGCGCAGGTTCGGCGCCCCGCGCCCGATCGCATCCACGAAGTCCATTCCCTCGCCATCCGGGCCATGGCAGCGGGCGCAGTTTGCCGCCCCCGGGTTCAGCGCCTCGGGACCGACCGTCAGGCCCAGGATGGTCGCATCGCCGATGCCGTGCACCTCGACCGTCCCCGCCGCGCTGAAGGGCTGCGCGACCTGGCCGCCGGCCGGAACGACGAGCGACATTCCCGGCGCGGTCAGCGTCACGTCCGCCTCGGTCTCGTTGACGAAGTTGACCGAGCCGTTGACCGGGATCCGGGCGACGTCCGGGTCGAAGCCGTCGTCGGTGATCCTCACGTCGATCGACTGGCTGTCGGCGGCGAACAGCTGCATCCCGAGCTCGAGGAGCTCCTCCTCCAGCTCGTGCTCGCGCGCCTCCATCCGTCCGGTGTCGGTCACCCAGTAGATGACCGAGAAGAACGCGAGCGCGGTGACCATCAGCACCCCGAGCGTCTTCAGCAGCATCGGTCAGGCACAGTGCGGAATCTCGTCGGTCAGGCGCGGGTCGAAGGTCACCGTGCCCGGCGGTGGGCCGGTGATGACCGCCGAGGTGTCGACGATGTAGCTGCCGTCCTCGAACCGGGTGGCGAAGCGATCCATGCCGCGCGGCGCGGGTCCGCCCCGCTTCTCTCCCAGGATCGTGTACTTCGACCCGTGGCAGAGGCACTCGAACCAGCGGCTGGCGGCGCACAGCTGCGGGATCTGGCAGCCGAGGTGTGGGCACTTGCGGTAGAAGGCGATGACCGAGCGGTCCGCCTCGGGCAGGTCCGAGGAGACCTCGCTGCCGGGGTCGGCCACCTCCTCGGTTCGCCCCTCGACCAGTGCCTTGGCGGCAGGTACGTTGACGAAGAAGAGGCGGGCCTGGTTGTAGATGTACGGCCATCCGCTCGCCCAGTCCGGGAACGCCTGGACGATGCTCTGGGCGCTGCCGATATTGACCTCCCCGCCGAGTCCGCCGCGAAGGTTCGGCCACACGAAGGCCAGCGTCCCGCCCACGAACTCCAGCGAGAGGATCCCGACGCCCCAGCCCAGCATGCGGCGCATGAAGCTGCGCCGGCTCATCTCGCCGATGGGAGGGCCGTGGACGGGACCGTAGGATGGCTGGCCGGTCATAGCGTGAAGTAGATCGCGTCCCACGGCCAGACCCAGTTCCAGTTCGGTCCGCGGAAGAACGATCCGAAGAGGGTCGTGATGATGCCCGCCGCCATGAGCGACAGGAAGAAGATCCAGATCATCTTTCGGTCGCGAGCCGCGCGATGGGGTGACCGGTCGACGAACGGGATGAGTATCAGGCCGCCCAGGTAGATGGGCACGACCAGGACGCCGGCGATGGTCGGGTGGAAGTAGCTCAGGATCTCTTGGAGCCCCAGGAAGTACCACGGGGCCTTGGCCACGTGGGGTGTGACGTTGGGGTTCGCCATCTCCTCCAGCGGGGCGCGGATGAAGACGCTGGTGACGACCAGCAGGCCGGAGATCAGCATCGACATCAGGAACTCGGCGCGTAGCAGGTGCGGCCAGGTGAGGACCGTCTCGTCGGGCCGCTTGTCGACCCGGACCATCGACTCCTGCTTGACGTACGCGAGCAGGCGGAAGCGCTCGGTCCCGGGAACACCGGGCGGGCCGGGAAGCTTGGGCCCGGGCAAGGTGGAGGGTGCGGTCTCCGGCGCGCGGACGGGGGCCTGGCTGGGAGCGGTCTTGTCGGCAGCGCGGTTGGGTCGCTTCTCAATGGTCATGGTCTGTCGGCCGACCTCCTACACCGGCCCGCTGATGCCGCCGTCCTTCCGGATCCGCCAGAAGTGCACGACCAGGAAGATTGCCATGATGAGCGGGAGGGCGATCACGTGCAGGACGTAGAAGCGTAGCAGGGTCGCCTGCCCCACCTCGATCGAGCCGAGGAGGAGCAGCGGGAACTCGTTCGAGATGACCGGGAAGTAGGTCGCCATCTGGCTGCCGACCGTGATCGCCCAGAAGGCGATCTGGTCCCAGGGCAGCAGGTAGCCGGTGAAGCTGAGCGCGATGGTGAAGAACAGCAGGAGCACGCCGACCACCCAGTTGAACTCACGTGGCGGCTTGTAGGCGCCGTGGTAGAAGACCCGGATCATGTGCAGGAAGACGGTC
>CAYXZN010000158.1:0-5485 GCA_964469325.1 uncultured Steroidobacteraceae bacterium | reverse complement strand
CCCCGCGGCGGCCAGGTGCAGGTCCGGCTCCACGACGCCCCGGGCGAGGCGACGCTGGAGGTGACCGACACCGGCCCGGGCATCGGTGCCGACGAGCTGCCCCGCATCTTCGAGCGCTTCTACCGCGGCACCAGCGTCGGCGAGGCGCGCGCATCGGGAAGCGGCCTGGGACTCGCCATCGCCCGCTCCATCGCCGAGATGCACGGGGGCTGGATCGAGGTCGAGAGCGTGGTCGGGGAGGGTGCCACCTTCCGGGTGCGGCTGCCCCGGCGCGCGTCGGATGAGCGTCCGGACGAGGAGCGTCCTGCGTCCGCCGCCGTGAGCTCCTCGGTGACCGGCCCCGCCCACGGCCCGTCGGCGGGCGGCGACGGGTTGGGGCAAGATCAATGAAACTTCACGAAGGGCGCAGCCCGGCCGCAACCCAGGTGGCCTAGGCTTGACCCCCACTCAGGCGGCCACGACGAGATGAACTACTCCGATCCCCGCGAGCGCGTCACCGAGCCGGTCGAGGTGCAGCGGTTCGGCGCCCCCGCACCCCCGTCACGCCCAGGCTGGCACTCCCCGCCGGCCTGGTCCAGCCGCTCCGTCCCCCCACCTGCCCCTCCGGGGCCGCAGCGCCGCGGCCCGGGGCTGCTCGTCACGCTCGTCGTGGCCATCGTGGCCGGCGTGAGCTCAGGCGCCCTCTCGGCGGTCGCGGTCTCAAACCTCCTCGACGGCGGCTCGCAGCCGGTCGCCCCCGCCGAGAGCGACGGCACGACCGTCTCCAACGTCCGGATCGACGAGAGCTCGGCCGTGATCGCCGCCGTCCGTGGGGTGGCGCCCGCGGTGGTCACCATCCAGGCCCGCAGCGGCGGCATCCTGCCGCAGAGCGGCACCGGCTCGGGCTTCATCTACGACCCGGCGGGCTGGATCGTCACCAACAAGCACGTGGTGGACGGCGCCGACGAGTTCCAGGTCATTCTCAACGACTCACGCGTCTTCACGGGCCGCCTGGTCGGCGTCGACACCCTCACCGACCTGGCGATCATGAAGATCGACGGCGAGAGCTTCCCCGCCGCCCCGGTCGGGACCAGCGCCGACCTCGAGCCGGGGCAGCTCGCGATCGCCATCGGCAACCCGCTCGGCAACTTCGAGAACACCGTCACCACCGGCGTGATCAGCGGGCTCGGCCGCCAGATCACCGCCACGGATGCCAGCCAGACCAGCGCCGAGCGGCTCAACAACCTGATCCAGACCGATGCCGCCATCAACCCGGGCAACTCCGGGGGGCCGCTGGTCAACAGCGCCGGCCAGGTCATCGGCGTCAACACCGCCGTCAGCCAGGAGGCGGAGGGGATCGGCTTCGCCATCCCGATCGACGTCGCCCAGCCGATCATGGACCAGGCCCGGAACGGCGAGCCGCTCGCGCGGCCGTGGATCGGCGTCTTCTACCGCACCGTGGACCGGCAGCTCGCCCAGGATGAGAACCTGCCGGTCGACTACGGAGCCTACATCGACGCCGACGGCGAGCAGTCGGCCATCTTCCCCGACAGCCCCGCGGAGACGGCCGGCCTCCAGGAGGGCGACGTGATCGTCGCGGTCGACGGGGAGCGCCTGGAGGGCACGCGCGACCTGTCGTCGCTGATCCTGCCCCACGCGCCGGGCGACACGATCACCCTGCGCGTGCTGCGCGGCGGCGCCACCACCGAGATCGAGGTGACGCTGGGCGAGCTGCCGGCGCCGGACGAGCGCTGATCGGCGCCGGTCAGCAACGGCTTCGGGTCAGCGCCGCCTCAGCGTGGGCGACCGGACCGGGCAGCGGTGGGCGCAGCTTGCGGACCCGCACCTCCACGGATTCGACCCGTGGCGTGGTGGCCAGCACGGCGTCCGCGATCCGGGCGGCCAGCGACTCGATCAGGTCCTGGTGCGGTCCGGCCATCACCTGCCGCACCTGCTCGTACAGCACCCGGTAGTCGACCCCCTGGCCCGGGTCGCCGCTGTCGGCGGCGGCGCGCAGGTCGACACGGCAGACCAGCTCGACCTCAAACTCCTGCGCCTCCTCGCGCTCCGTGGTCAGCAGGCCGTGGCGGGCGGAGAAGCGCATCCCCGACAGGGTGATCCGATCCATGGCTGCCCCTTCCGGGCCGTGGCGTGTCGCACTGCGCTCGCCGCCACGCACGATGCCGTCGGCCACCCGCACCGCTCGAACGATCGGCTCGACGTCGTGGACGCGTACCACGTCGGCCCCGGACGCGACGGCCAGGGTCACGCTGGCGGCGGTCCCCTCCACCCGCTGCTCGGACGGCAGCCCGCCCAGCAGCTCGCCGATGAACCGCTTGCGGCTGGTCCCGACCAGGATCGGCTGCCCGAGCACCCGCAGCTCGCCCAGGCGGCGCAGCACCTCGATGCTCTGCTCGGGCGTCTTGCCGAAGCCGACGCCGGGGTCGACCAGGATCCGCTCACGGGCCACTCCCGCCGCCACCGCAGCGTCGCGGGCATCGGCCAGCCAGTGGAGCACCGCAGGCAGCAGCCCTTCGGGGTAGTCGGTGTCGTTGCGGTTGTGCATCAGGGCCAGGTAGGCGCCCGCCTCGGCGGCGGCGGCCACGGTGCCGGGGTCGCGGTGACCGGCCCACACGTCGTTGACCATGCCGGCGCCGGCCTCCAGCGCCGCGCGCGCGACGCTGCCCTTTGCGGTGTCGACGCTGACCAGCGCGCGGTCCCCGTACCGCTCGGCGAGCGCGCGCACCACCGGAACCGCCAGGGCAGCCTCGGTCTCGGCGTCGACCGGCGGGTGCGCCCCGTAGTACGCCGCGGGGCGGGTCGACTCGGCGCCGACGTCGAGGATCTCTGCGCCCGCCTCCACGAACCGGCCGGCCTGCTCCACGGCGGCCGCCACGATCTCCGCGGAGCCGCGGCCTGGCGCGGCCAGTCCGTCGCCCGAAAACGAGTCGGGGGTGACGTTGACGATCCCCATCACGTACGTCCGCGCTCCCCAGCGCAGCTCGACCGTCACGCGCGCATCTCCCTTCTCAAGGCAGCCCAGCCCCAGGCTACGGCCCCTGCTCCCCGGTGAGCAGGGCGCGCACCGCTCCGACCAGGTACAGAGAGCCGGCCACCACGATCGGGCCGTCGGCCGGCCGCGTCCGGTCGGCGAGCCGCAGCGCCTCCGCCGGGTTGTCCTCGACGGCGCCGGGGTCGCCCCCGGGCCCGCTCACCCGGCGCCACGTGCGCAGCAGCCGCTCGGGCGAGGCGGCTCGGGCCCCCGGGGCGAGAGTGAAGACGGGACGTGACCCGGCGGCCGCGAAGGCGCGCAGCATGTCGGCCAGCCGCTTGTCGCCCATCGCGCCGACCACCAGCCGCGGCCGGCGCAGCCCGAGCTCGGCCAGGGCAGCGGCCAGCGCCCGGGATCCGGCCGGGTTGTGAGCGCCGTCCAGCAGCACCTCCCCGAGGCCGAGCCGCTCCCCGAGCAGCAGCTCCAGTCGTCCGGGCCAGCGGGCGGCGGCGAAGCCGCGGCGGATCGCGCCCTCGTCGAGGGCCAGCGGCTGGCCGCGCCGGACCGCGTCCTCGGCCAGCGCGTCGAGCAGCGCCAGCGCCACCGCCGCGTTGGCCGCCTGGTGGCTGCCGAGCAGGCCGATCCGGACGTGCCGCAGCTCGCCCGCCGGTCGCCGCAGGTGGACCTCGAGCCCCTCCCAGCTGCTCCGCACCACCTCGGCACGGTACGGCTGGCCGGGACCGGCCCGGCGCAGGGGGACGCCCAGCTCGGTGCAGCGCGCGAGGATCGGCGCGAGACCGCGCCCGGTCGCGCCGGTCGCCGCCAGGTTGCCGCGCTTGACGATGGCCGCCTTCTCACCGCCGATCGCCGCCAGCGTCCGGCCCAGGTGCCGCTCGTGGTCGCGCGCGACGTTGGTGACCGCCGCCACTCCCAGGTCGAGCGCGTTGGTCGCGTCCAGCCGCCCGCCCAGCCCCACCTCCACCAGTGCCAGCTCGACGCCGGATCGCGCCAGCTCGTCGACCGCGGCGGCGGTGAGCAGCTCGAACTCGGTCGGCGGGCCCAGCTCGGCGGCGACGGCATCGGCCAGCGGCAGGACGCCGGAGACCGCCGCCGCGAAGCGTTCGGGCGCGACCGGCACACCGTCGATACAGATCCGCTCCCGGTAGGCGACCAGGTGAGGCTTGGGGGTGGTCGCGGTGCGGTGCCCGGCGGTCCGCAGCGCCGCATCGGCGAGGGCGACCACGCTGCCCTTGCCGTTGGTGCCGGCCACCAGCGCGCCGCGCAGACCGCGCTCCGGGTGCCCGAGCTCGGCCAGCAGGTGCTCGATCCGCTCGAGGCCGAGGTTGACGCCGAAGCGGCCGCGGGCCGACACGGCGGCGACCGCCTGCCGGTAGTCGAGCTGGAGCTCTGGGGACGTCGTCTGGCTCGCCGGACTACTCCTGCTCGTCCTCGTAGAAGACGCACTGGTTGTACTGGGCCGAGAGGCACAGGTCGTTGACGTAGCCCGAGTCGAGGTGGACGCCGCCGCGGAGCTCGCATCGGCTCACCACCCCCTCCTGCTTCATCAGCGTGCGCATCAGCTGCGGTGCCTGGATCGGCACCCGGCCCTTGGCGCCCTGGGTCAGGTAGAAGTGGGGGCAGTGGTGGCGGCGCGGACGCTGGTAGCCGATCGGCACCCCGCGCCGCCCGACGTGGACGGTCAGCGGCTGCCCGGCGAACCGCTTCTCGGCGATCACGCAGCGGCCCGGCTCGCACTCCTTGTCGTTGTAGCAGCACGCGCGGGCGGGACCGACCCCCTCCACCGCCCACAGCTCCCAGCAGGGGCGGCGCAGGATGAAGGCGGGGCACCGGTAGCGGATGGTGAGGTCGCAGTTCTCGACCTCCCAGCACATCTGGCGCCGATCGCCCTGCCGGCGCTCGGGCGAGAACGGATCGGCCCCCTGCCGGCGGTCCCCTCCGGACCGCCGCTCGGTCTTGATGATCAACGCGTGTCCAGCTCCCTCCGTGGACGTGCGGCGGAGTGTAACGGCTGGGTCACGCGAGGAACTCGCGGAGCCGCTCCTCCATTGTCTCCTCGGGCATGTAGCCGACCACGCGCGCCACCTCGCGGCCGGCCTGGAAGACGACCATGGTCGGGATGCTGAAGATGCTGTAGCGCATCGCCAGCTGCTGGTTGTCGTCGGTGTTGACCTTGGCGACGCCGATCCTGTCGGCGTGCTTCTCGCCGATGCTCTCGATCACCGGTGAGACGAGCCGGCACGGGCCGCACCACGGGGCCCAGAAGTCGACCAGCATCGGCTTGTCGGAGGCGAGCACCTCCTGGTCAAAGGTCTCCTCGTCGACCGTTGCTACGGCAGTCATGGCGATATCGAAGGCTTCCTATGCTCCGGGGATATGGGAACGAAGCAGCATCCTAGCATCGGCCGGGCCGGATGCGCGGCTGGCTACTCGGGGGTGGCGGTCGGCTCCGGGGTCGGCTCCGGGGTCGGCTCCGGGGTCGGCTCCGGGGTCGGC
>CAYXZN010000157.1:0-5567 GCA_964469325.1 uncultured Steroidobacteraceae bacterium | reverse complement strand
ATGGTGGTGACCGACGCGCCCGCGTGCTCGCTGTCCGTGATCTCGATCCCCAGGTTGGGGTCGATGGCCGCCAGCTGGGCGAGCGCCTTCAGCTGGTCGAGCCGGGCCCCCGCCTCGCCCGCATCGGTCGGCCGGATGACGAGGCCGCCGTAGGGAACCTCGCCCCGGGCCCCCGCGACCATCGCCACGTCGTCGGCCCACGCCACGAACGACTCGAGCTGGTTGCCCAGGATCGCCTCCACCTGCTCGATCATCTCCGCGTTCAGCTCGGGGCTCTCCTCCGCAGACGGGAGGGCAGCCTTGAACCCGGTCACGATCTCGGCCAGCGTCTCGCCCACGTTGCCGCCGTCGACGAAGAGCATGGCGTCGGACGGCACGAGGTCCGCCAGGCCCCGCGACTCGTTGGCGAAGGTCGCATCCGTCTCGGGGCGCTCCGAGACGCCCTCGAAGACCATCCGGTCCTGCTCGAACCACGCCCCGCCGACGCTGTACACCGCCGCGTAGCCGAAGGCGTCGAAGAGGTCGCCCATCCCGGGCAGCACCTCGTCCATCTGTCGGCTCTGGGCCTCGAACAGCGCCGCGCCGTCGACCGCCATGGTCAGCACCCGCTCGTCGGGCATGCGCGCCAGCAGGTCCAGGAACTGGTCCCGCTCGGTGAGCCGCGCGCGCCGGCCGGCCCTGGTGTCGAGCGCCGCCTTCACGGCGTCGGCATCGGCGCCGATCAGGACCCGGTCATCGGCCAGGGCGTAGGCCCCGCCGGGGCTGCCGGTCATCGGGTCGACCACCGTCGACGACGAGGACCAGATGGTGGTCCCCTCGTGGGTCTCCGACTGGAAGCCGGAACCGCGATCCTCGGCATCGGCGCGCAGCCGGTCGAGGAAGGCCTGTGCAGCCCCGACGTCCGTCACGCCCAGCACCGCCAGCACCCCGGTCGGCGCCGCCGACGGCTCCATGGCGGGAACGTCGAGGATGGCGAGACCCACCGACCCGTCGAACCAGGAGCCGATGTCCGCCTCGTAGGAGTAGCCGGCCTCGCTCTCCGCGAGCTGCTCATCGATCCAGCGCACGATGCCGCCCTCGAGCAGATCGTCGGGCACCTCCTCGAAGCGATTGAGCAGCGTGTCGACCGCCTGCCGCTGGCTCGGGGGAAGGTCGCCCTCGAAGTCCAGGTACATGAGCGCGTCGCCCGGCACCCAGGCGGCCGACGCAGGGGCCGAACCTCCTGCCCGCAGCAGGTAGGTGCCGGCCACGATCCCAACCGCCGCCGCCAGCACCACCACCGCGCCCACGACCAGGGCGGTGCGGAGGGGAACACGGCGCGCGGAGACGGCTCCGGGGGCGGTCGGCTCGGGTGTCATCTGGTACCTCGGCTCGGGGATCGGATCTCGGGTCGCGTTGCCGCGAGCGACGCGCGCAGAAGGATACGCCCGGTGCGGGGAGGTGCGATAGGCGGGAGGGCCTGACCGCGATGAGCCGATGGTCCCCGCCGTCGGGTCAGCCGGACGCGCCGGGGGAGGCCGGTGGCGGCATGTTGCGGATCTCCTCCCAGGCGCGGCTCCAGTCCGCGTAGTCCTTGCACACCGCGCCCCGCTCGTCGCCGCAGTCGGCCTCCGGCCGCCGCCAGTACCAGATCTGCGAGAAGAATTCCTCGTCGGCGGCGCGGTAGGTGCGGCAATGTTCGGGGCTCAGCCGTTCTGCCTCCCGGCAGGCCTGCGGGCTGACCGGCGCCTCGCCCACCCACACCGTGGCCATCGCGTTCGCCTGCGGGCTCAGGATCCAGTCCATCCAGCGGTACATGCAGCCGGGGTGCGGTGCGCCGGCGGCGATCATCCAGCTCACCGACCAGCCGGTGGCTCCCTCCCGCGGCAGCGTGGCCTGCACCGGCAGGTCGTTGGCCATGAGGCGGCTCGTCTGGTACTGCCAGCTCGCGCCGGCCAGCGTCCGTCCGGTGCCGAAGCTCTGGATCTGCTGCGCCGGGCTCCTCCAGTACTCGGCGATCATCCCCTTCTGGCCCCGCAGCAGCTCGAGCACCGCCGCGAACTGGGCCTCGTCGAGCGCAAACGGGTCCGTGATGTTGAGCTCGGGACGGGTCGCCATCAGGTACACGGCGGCATCGGCGAGATAGATGGCCGAGTCGTAGACGCTGATCGACCCGGCCGCCGGGGAGCCTGGATCGAACACCGCGCTCCAGCTCTCCGGTGGCTGCGGGAAGGCGTCGGTCACGTACAGCAGCAGGTTGGCGCCACGCCCGTGCGGCACCCCGTAGGCGACGCCGTCGAAGGTGCTGGTGGGGAGCTCCTTGAGCCCTTCGAACATCCGCTCGTGGTTCGGGATCAGCGACAGGTTCACCGGTGCCACCGCCCCGTCATCGACCAGCCGCGCGGTGACGTCTCCCGAGGCGGAGAGCCCGTCGTACTCGCCGGTCTCGAACGCCTCGAGCAGCTCGGCCGAGTTGGCGGCCTCGGTGGTGCGCACCTCGCAGCCGGTCTCGAGCTCGAACGGGGTGACCCAGTCGAAGGCCGGATCGGTCGAGCCGTCCTCCGCGTAGCCCGGCCACACCAGGAGGTTCAGGCTCCCCTCTGCAGCGGGCAGGGTGGGGATCGGGGTCGGAGCGGGCGAAGGCGTCGCGGTCGTTGTCGCGCAGCCGCCCACCGCGACCGCGGCCACGGCCAGGAGCGCGACGGCACGCAGCGGCAAAGACCGTTTCCTCCCTTGGCTTCAGATCACCGGCGCCGGGTCACCGATGGGACCGTCACCGACCGGCACGGGTGGCGTCGACACGCCCTCTCGCGCGATGCATAGTAGCCATCCCCGGAGGGGCCCGTGCGGGCCGCCCTCACCTCCTCCGGCGGTCAGCAGCGGGCTGGTACCCTCCGGCCGATGGGTGCCGGCGTTCTCCTCGGGGTTGCGGCGGCACTCTCGTTCGGCGGCGGCGACTTCCTGGGCGGCCTCTCCGCCCGACGCACGCGCACCCTGGTCGTGCTGGCCGTTTCGCAGCTGGTCGGGCTCGCCGGGCTGCTGGTGCTGATCGCCGTCATCCGCGATCCCCTGCCGGGGGCGGGTGCCCTGGCGATCTCGGCGGCTGCCGGCGTGGCCGGGGCGGCGGGACTGGCAGCGCTGTACCGCGGCATGGCCCTCGGCTCGATGGGCCTGGTCACCGCGCTCTCCGGCGCCGGCGGCCTGCTGGTGCCGCTCACGTTCGGTGCGCTCGTCCGCGGCGACACGGTGAGCACGGTCCAGCTCCTCGGCGTCGGCTGCGCGATCCTGGCCGGGGTGGCGGCCAGCGGCGCCTCGCGCGCCGAGATGCAGCGCCGGGCGCTGATGATGGCCGGCTTCGCGGCGCTCGGGTTCGGAGCCTGGTATGTGCTGCTGGACCTCGGCGCCAGCGCCAGCCCCGGGTGGGCGCTGGTCGCGAGCCGCGGGGCGTCGAGCTCCCTGGCGCTGGCCGCGCTCCTCGTGGTACGACCCGGCCGGGTCCCGGTCCCATGGGCGCTGCTGGTCGCGGTGGGGCTGTTCGACGTCGGTGGCAACGCGCTCTACGTCCTCGCCCGGGCCGAGATCCAGATCGGGCTGGCAGCCGCGCTGACCGGCCTCTACCCGGTGGTCACCATGCTGCTCGCGAGGGGGTTGCTCGGCGAGACGCTTCCCCGGCTCGGGTACGCCGGCGTGGCGCTGGCCATCGGGGGCATCGTGCTCATCTCGGCCGGCGCGGGGACCGGATGACGCCCGGCGGGGCCGCGGTAAGCGGGCAGTAAGCGGGCGGTAAGCGGCTGGCGCTTACCTAGTCGGCGACCGTGCCCCACTGCAAGGGGCCGCCGTACGAGGAAGCCGCAGATGCGCCACCTGTTTCGCCTGTCCGGACTGAGCCTCGCCCTGGGAGCCGCGCTCGAGGCAGCGGCACGTCTGGTCAGCGGCGGCGGCTCCTGGCCGATCTAGCCTCCTGGCCGATCCAGGGCTCCTGGCCGATCCGGGGCCACGGCGGCGAACCGGCGTGGAGCGGAGCAGGCGGAAGCTATGATGCCCTTCGCCCGCCCCACGACCGCTCGCCCCCATGACCTTCGACCGCGTCCCAGTCGTCGAGGCCGCCCTCGACCGATACCTCGCCGCTGCCGAACCGGCGTCCCGCCGGCTGGAACCCGACGAACCGCTGCGTCCCGGCACCTCGCTCAGCGCCGAGGTCGCGCTCCGCCTGTTCGCCGACCAGGTTCTGAGCCGACAGCTCGACGTCGCCGCCCGGGAGCTGAAGAAGACGGAACGCGGCTTCTACACGATCTCGAGCGCCGGACACGAGAACAACGCGGTGGTGGGCGCGCAGCTGCGCGTGACGGACCCCGCCCTGCTCCACTACCGGTCGGGGGGCTTCATGATGGCCCGCGCCCGGCAGCGCCCCGAGGTGGACGCCGCGTTCGACGCGCTTCTCGGCATCGTCGCCAGCGCCGACGAGCCGATCGCCCAGGGCCGGCACAAGGTCTGGGGCAGCGGCCCGCTGTGGGTCCCGCCGCAGACCAGCACCATCGCCTCGCACCTGCCAAAGGCGGTCGGGCTCGCCTTCAGCCTGGGACGGGTGCGACGCCTGGGCCTGGAGTCCGAGCTTCCCGCCGATTCGATCGTGGCCTGCTCCTTCGGCGACGCCTCGGTCAACCACGCCTCCGCCCTGGCCGCCTTCAATACCGCGCGCTACGCGGTGCGCCTGGGTCTGCCGATGCCGATCCTGTTCGTGTGCGAGGACAACCAGATCGGCATCAGCGTGGCGACCCCCCACGGCTGGGTCGCCGACACGTTCGGCGCGCAGCCGCACCTGCGCTACTGCCGCGCCGACGGCGAGCTGGACGAGATCTGGGACGTGACCGCGGATGCGATCCGCCACGTCCGCCAGCTGCGGCGCCCGGTCTTCCTGCACCTCGCCACGGTCCGGCTGTGGGGCCACGCCGGGAGCGACGCGGAGCACGGCTACCGCTCACTGGCGGAGATCGAGGCGGACGAGGCGCGCGACCCGCTGGTGGGCAACGCGCGCCTGCTGGTCGAGGCCGGCGCGACTGAGCCGGGCGACCTGCGCCGCATCGTGGAGGCCACCCGGCGCCGGGTGGCGATCCTGTCCGAGCGGGCGGCGGAGCGCCCGAAGCTGACCCGGCGCGAGGCGGTGATGGCGCCTCTCGCCCCGTCCCGCCCCGAAGCCGTCGCCGCCGCCGTTCGAGATCCGTCCCCAGACGAGCCATCACGCCGCGAGCTGTTCGGACGCGCGCTCCCCGAGGAACAGCGGCACCCGAACGCGCGGACGCTGGCCGGCCAGCTGAACGCCGCGCTCGCCGACGAGCTGCTGCGACGGCCGGAGATGATCGTGTTCGGCGAGGACGTGGCCCGCAAGGGCGGCGTCTACCACGTCACCCACGACCTCCAGCGCCGCTTCGGCGCGGCCCGCGTCTTCGACACGCTGCTCGACGAGACCAGCATCCTGGGCATCGCCCAGGGCGCGGCGCAGCTGGGCCTGCTGCCCCTGCCGGAGATCCCCTACCTCGCCAACCACCACAACCCCCACGACCAGCAGCCCGGCGCGGCCGCCACGCTCC
>CAYXZN010000156.1:0-5573 GCA_964469325.1 uncultured Steroidobacteraceae bacterium | reverse complement strand
GAGACGACTGGCGGCTGCGGACCGAGCAGCGCCAGGGCGGCGTACCCCACCGCCAGCGCTCGCAGCTGGTAGACGAGGCCCATGGCGAGCATCACCCAGCCGACCGGGTTGCCGGGGCGTCGCGAGGCGACCGTGGCGCCGACCACGGCGTAGCACAGGAACGCCGCCGCGATCAGCACCTCCGGCCAGAAGCGATGCGGCGCATCGGCCATGCCCGCTCCCAGCATGAGCAGGTGCCCGACGGCGAAACCGGCGACGCTCGCCGCCAGAAGGAGCCAGGGCAGCGGCCGGCGAGTCAGCGGTAGCAGAGCCATCCCCCTCGACGAATGCGCGAGCCGCGTTTATAGCCGATCTTGCAGCTTCGCATGCGGCAGGTTGTAGGGCCTGACCGTCCGCTGATCGTTACGGGCGTCTCGCTGCGCCGCGACGGGAGGAAACGTTACGATCTGTCGCGACAAGTGTTCTTCGTAGCAATCCGCCCCGGCACAGCCGAGAGACGTCCGTGACCCTCAGCCTCACCCTCCTCGGCACTCCCGTGGTTGCCGCCGACGGCGCGACGGTCGAGTTCGACACGCGCAAGGCGCTGGCGCTGCTCGCCTACCTGGCGGTGACCGCGCAGCCGCAGAGCCGCGACACGCTCGCCGCCCTGCTGTGGCCGGAGTACGACGCCGAGCACGCCAGATCCGCCCTGCGGCGCACGCTCTCCACCGTCCGGCGCGGCCTGAACGATCGCTGGCTGGTCCCCGGACGACAGGCGGTGGATGTGGAGAACGATGGTCTCGAGGTCGACGTCACACGCTTCCGCGAGCTCATCACCGAACGTCATCGCGACGCCCTCGAGCAGGCGGCGGCGCTCTACCGCGGCGACTTCCTGGCCGGCTTCGCCCTCCGCGACAGCATCGAGTTCGACGACTGGCAGCTCTCGCAGGCGGACCAGCTGCGCGGAGAGCTTGCCGGCGCGCTGGACCGACTCTCGCGGCTGCTGGCTGAGGAGGGCGAGCCGCTGCGGGCGATCGACGCGGCACGTCGACGCCTGGCGCTCGACCCCCTGTCGGAGCCCGCGCAGCGCTGGCTGATCGAGCTGCACGGACGGACCGGCGATCGGGCCTCCGCCGTGCGGCAGTACCGCGACTGCGTCCGCGTGCTCGACGAGGAGCTCGGCGTGCCGCCGTTGCGCGAGACGACCGAGCTGTACGAGGCGGTCACCGCCGGGGGCCTGCCCCCGCTTCCCGACGCCGCGGCCCGGCGACGGGTGACGGCGCAGACGCCCCGCACGCCGGGGACGCTGCCGCTGGTCGGGCGGGAGGCAGAGGTGGCGGCGCTCCGCGATGGCTACGAGCAGGTCGAGCAGACCGGCGACGGGCTCGTGATCGCCATCGAGGGTGAGCCGGGGATCGGCAAGACTCGCCTGGCCGATGAGCTGACGCAGCTCGCTGCAGGCCGGGGTGCCCCGGTCCTCGCGGTCCGCTGCCACGAAGGCGAGCAACGGCTGGCGTACGCACCCTGGAGCGAGGCGCTCCGCCAGATCGTTAGCTCGTCCCCCGCCCCCCTCGCCGAGACCGTCGCGCCCCACCTGCTGGCTGAGGCGGCGCTGCTCGTTCCCGAGCTTCGCGCCATCGCCACCGACCTCCCGCGGCCGATCGAGGGACCCGGGGCGCAGGCTCGCCTCTTCGAGGCGGTGGCGCAGGCGGTCTCCGCGGCGCTGACGAACACTCTGCCGGGGGTCCTGGTGCTCGACGATCTCCAGTGGGCCGATCCCGCCACCCTCGATCTGCTCGCCTACCTTTCCCGACGTCTGGCCGGTAGGCCGATCTGCCTGGTGGCGACCCGTCGCCCGGAGCGGATCGGCGAATCGGGACCGCTCGACCGCCTCTTCGACCAACTGGTCGAGCGCGGCGCGGTGCTGGTGCGACCATCTCGCCTCGAACGCGCGGAGATCGACCGGCTCATGGCGGCAGCGGGAGCGCCACGAGCGCTGGCCCAGCGGCTGTCGGATGAGACCGAAGGCGTGCCGTACTTCGTGGTCGAGTACCTCGCCGCCCTCGTCGCCGCAGATGAGGCGACCTCGGGTAGTGTTCCGGTGCCGCGCGGCGTCCGCTCGCTGCTCCGCTCGCGGGTCGCATCGGCCAGCGAGCCCGCCCAGCAGGTGCTGTCGGCGGCATCGGTCATCGGCCGCTCCTTCGATGCCGATCTGGTCCGCGAGACGAGCGGCCGCGAGGAGGAGGAGACGATCAGCGGCCTCGAGGAGCTGGCCGGGCGGGGGCTGGTGCGCGAGGCGGGGGCCACCGGGGAGGGGACCGTCCTGTACGACTTCACCCACGACCAGCTGCGGAAGACAGTGTACGAGGAGACGAGCCTGCCACGGCGGCGGCTCCTGCACCGCCGTGCGGCCGAGGCGCTGACCGGGGGGCGTCGCCAGCGACGTGGCGAGCCCGCGGCGGCCCTGGTCGCGGCGCACTTCCAGGCCGCGGGTCAGGATCGTCTCGCCGCGGAATGGTTCCGCCGCGCGGGCGAGGAGAGCCGACGGCTGCGGGCCAACGACGAGGCGCTGAGCCAGTACCGGAGCGCGCTGGCCCTGGGCGCGGACAACCCTGCGGCGCTGCACGAGGCGATCGCCGACCTCGAGACGCTGATGGGGCGGTACGAAGCCGCCCTCGCCGATTACGAGGCCGCCGCCGCCTCCGCGCCACCCGACCGGGCCGCCAGGCTGGAACACAAGCTCGGCGTCCTGCACCACCGCCGCGGAGCGTGGACACTCGCCCAGCCGCACCTCGAGGGCGCCCTCGCGCTCACCAGCGAGGCCGACACCGCGGCCCGTGCGCGGATCGTCATCGACCAAGGCCTGAACGCCCACCGCCGGGGCAACCACCGCCAGGCCGTCGAGCGCGCTCGAGCCGCACGGCGGCTCGCAGAGGCGGCGGAGGACCGCATCGCCCTCGCGCAGGTGCACAACCTGCTCGGGATGCTCGCCTCGGGCGCCGGTCAGCGGCGCGCCGCGCTGCGACACCTCGGCGAAAGCCTGCGGCTTGCGGATGAGCTGGGGAACGAGACGGCACGGGTCGCCGCGCTGAACAACCTGGCACTGGCCGAGCGGCGCGCCGGCAACCTCGAGCGCGCGGTGGAGCTGACCCGAGACGCCCTCGACGCCTGCGCCCGGCTGGGCGACCGGCACCGGGAGGCCGCGCTGCACAACAACCTGGCAGACCTGCTGCACCGGATCGGCGAGCACGAGCAGGCGATGGGAGAGCTGAAGTCGGCGGTGTCAATCTTCGCGGAGATCGGCCAGGCGATCCAGCCCGATGAGCTCCAGCCGGAGATCTGGAAGCTGGTGGAGTGGTGAGCCGGCCGTACGACGTGGCCGTCATCGGGGCCGGCATCGTCGGCCTGGCGTCCGCCCTGAAGCTGGCGGAGCGTCATCCGAAACTCCGGCTGGCGGTCGTTGACAAGGAGGAGCGGATCGGCGCCCACCAGACCAGCCACAACTCGGGCGTCGTCCACCGCGGCGTGTACTACACGCCGGGATCGCTCAAGGCGCGGCTGTGCGTGCAGGGCGCCGACGAGCTGATTCGGCTCTGCGACGCACACGGGATCGCGGTTCAGCGCTGCGGCAAGCTGATCGTGGCGGTCTCCGAGAGGGAGCTGCCGGCGCTCGACGAGCTGGCGCGGCGGGGCCGCGCCAACGGGGTGCCGGGGCTGGAGCGGGTGGACCGGGGGCGGCTCGAAGAGCTCCAGCCGGGGATCGCGGGGCTGGCAGCGCTCTACTCGCCCGAGACCGCAATCGTCGACTTCGCCAAGGTGGCCCAGGCCATGGCGGCCGACGTCGAGGCGGGTGGGGGCGAGCTGCTGCTCGGTCGCCGGGTGCAGGGCATCTCCCCCGATGGAGCGGGCGCCGTGCTGACCACCTCGGCCGGCGAGGTTCGAGCGCGGCACGTGATCAGCTGCGCGGGCCTGTGGTCGGACCGGGTCGCCGCCATGACCGATCCCCGGAGCGCCGCCGGGCTGCGCATCATCCCGTTCCGCGGCGACTACTGGGTGGTGCGCCCGGACCGCGCTGCCCATCTTCGGCGCCTCGTCTACCCGGTCCCCGACCCGCGCTTCCCGTTCCTGGGCGTCCACTTCACCCTGCGTCACGACGGGGAGGTGTGGGCCGGACCCAACGCCGTCCTCGCCTTCGCCCGCGAGGGGTACCGGCGCAGCGACCTCCGCCCTCGCGAGCTGCTCGACGTCCTCCGCTTCCCGGGCTTCTGGCGCATGGCCGGCCGATACTGGCGGACCGGCGCCGCCGAGCTGTGGCGCGACTACGTGAAGGGCGCCTTCCTGGCCGCGCTCCGGCGCTACGACCCGGACCTGCGGGCCGACGACCTGCTCCCTGGCCCGTCTGGCGTCCGCGCCCAGGCGGTACGGCGCGACGGCTCCCTGGTCGACGACTTCGTGCTGGACGTGTCGGAGCGGGCCATCCACGTCCGCAACGCCCCGTCGCCGGCGGCCACCAGCTCGCTGGCCATCGGAGCCCACATCGCCGATGCGGCCGACGCGGCCTTCGGCCTGGCGTCGACCTGAGTTAGCAGCGTCCTACCGCTGCTGGTGGTGAAATCCTGCGTGACGTTCCGTTCGCGCGGTCGTTCACCCCTCCCGATGGTAGAAGGCCGCTTCAGGCGCCCCTCATGCAGGGTTTCACCATTCCCGGTGGTAAGCGGTAGCTAATCGAGCAGTAAGGCTGCGCGAGCAGAATCCCCGGCATGCAGACGCTGAGGAATCGCGCGGTCGACCGGGGCAGGGCGCGGGGCCGGGAGCTCGAGAGAAGAATCGGGCGCGAGCTGCGCCTCGCACGCGTCAGCCACGGCTATTCGCAGGAGGAGGTCGCGCGTCGGGCTGGCGTGAGCCAGTCGACGGTGAGCAAGGTCGAGCTCGGAGAGGCGCGCGCGTCGGTGGACGTCCTCGCCCGAACTGCCGCCGCCTGCGACCACGAGCTGGCCATCAAGCTCTTTCCCGCCGCCGCGTCACGTCTCCGCGACACGCCGCAGCTGTCGCTCGCGGAGCCCATCATCCGCGAGGCTCACCCGGTCTGGCACGCCTCGACAGAGGTCGCCGCCGGTGACGGCCGAGCAGCCGACCTGGTCCTGGAGCATCCCGTGGAGGTCCTCCACGCGGAGATCGAGTCGGGCATTGTCGACTTCCAGGCGCAGTTCCGTCCGGCACAGGCCAAGCGCCAGGTACTGGCAGACCGTTTCGATCGCCCGGTGCGGCTCATCATCGTCGTGCCCGACAGCCATGTCGTACGGCGCCGTCTCGAGGGGCACGCAGACTTCATCCGTCGAATGCTTCCGGCCAGCTCGAGGGAGGTCTGGCGCGCGATCCGTTCCGGCACGCCCCTCGGCCGCGACGGCATCCTCTTCGTCCGCCGCTCGCCCGCGCGCCGTCCGCGGCCCTAGGGCCCCCGACTGGTGTCGGCGTTCGTTGCAGGCAGCGGGCAGCGGCCAGCGGCCAGCGGGCGCGGCCAGCGGGCAGCGGGCAGCGGGCAGCGGCCAGCGGCCAGCGGGCGCGGCCAGCGGCCGTCATGTTGGATCGGTATG
>CAYXZN010000155.1:0-5580 GCA_964469325.1 uncultured Steroidobacteraceae bacterium | reverse complement strand
GTCAAGAAGATCCTCAAGCAGATGGGGGTCGAGACGCCGAAGTTCAAGGTCCAGTTCACCAAGGGCCAGAGCGTCCGCGTGAAGGACGGTCCCTTCGCGGAGTTCATCGGCACGGTCGAGGACGTCAACCCCGAGCAGAACAAGGCCAAGGTGCTGATCAGCATCTTCGGCCGGGAGACGCCGGTCGAGCTGGACTTCCTGCAGATCGAGAAGCTCTAGGCGCCGATGGATCGGCCGCGCCAGCGGCCCGCATCGGCCTCAGCAGAGGGAGGGGCGCAGCCCCGCTTGAACCTCGGAGGAGAGAGACATGGCGAAGAAGGTTCGCGCGATCCTGAAGGTGCAGGCGCCTGCCGGGCAGGCGACCGCGGCACCGCCGGTGGGCCCCGCCCTGGGGCAGCACGGGATCAACATCATGGAGTTCATCAAGGCCTTCAACGAGCGGACCGCCAACCAGCGGGGCTACGTCGTTCCGGCCGAGATCACGGTCTACGAGGACCGGTCCTTCACCTTCGTCACCAAGGCGCCGCTGGCCGCCGCGCTGCTGAAGCGCGCCGCCGGCGTCGAGACCGGCTCGGGGGAGCCGAACCGGGAGAAGGTCGGCCGCGTCACCCAGCAGCAGCTGCGCGAGATCGCGGAGATGAAGATGCAGGATCTCAACGCCAACGACGTGGAGCACGCCATGCGGATCATCGCCGGCACGGCACGCAGCATGGGCATCGAGGTGGCGTCCTGATGGGCGGGCACGGGAAGAAGTACCGCGCCGCTCTGGCGCTGGTCGACCGCGAGCGCCGCTACCCGATCGACGAGGCGGCCGAGCTGCTGCCCAGGGTGAGCATCTCGACCTTCGACGCCACCGTGGAGGCGCACCTGCGGCTGGGCGTCGACCCCCGCCATGCCGACCAGCTGGTGCGCGGCACGGTGGTGCTGCCGCACGGCACCGGACGCCAGACGCGGGTGATCGTGTTCGCGCAGGGCGAGAAGGCGCAGGAAGCGCTGCGCGCCGGCGCCGACGAGGTCGGCGGCGAGGAGCTGGTCAAGAAGGTCGACGCCGGCTGGTTCGACTTCGAGGTGGCGGTCGCCACGCCCGACATGATGGGCATGGTCGGACGGCTCGGGAAGAAGCTGGGTCCGCGCGGGCTGATGCCGAACCCCAAGTCGGGAACCGTCACCTTCGACATCGAGCGCGCGGTGGGCGAGGTGAAGGGCGGCCGGGTCGAGTTCAAGGTCGACCGGGCGGGAATCATCCACGTCCCGGTGGGGCGGGTCAGCTTCACGCCCGCCCAGCTGGCCGAGAACGTCGCCGTGCTCGTCGACGCGGTCCAGCGGGCCAAGCCGTCGGGCGCCAAGGGCGGCTACCTGCGCACCCTCACCCTGGCGCCGACCATGGGGCCGGGGGTGCGGATCGACATCCCCTCGGCGCTCGCGGCCGCGAGCGCGTAACATCGGCGCAGCAGACAGCTGGTAGAGCAGCAGGAGACGGATCGGGCGGAAGCGTCCGACAACCGAACAGCCACAGACCGCGTTGCGTCCCGGGAGGGCCCGGGACTTAATCGCCGGCCCAGCGGGCCGGGGCACGCCGAGGCGACGAACGACGACCTTCTTGACTGAACGGTCCTCGCGCCGGCGTGCGAGGACCGTTTCGCTGTACAGGGAGGTTGATCAACGAAGACCCATGCCGACTGACGAGAAGCGACAGGCCGTCGCCGAGCTCGCCGCGCTGCTGCGTGGCAGCTCGGCCATCGCCGTCGCCGACTACCGCGGCCTGAAGGTCGCCGACATGCAGCAGGTGCGCCGCACGCTCCGCGAGAGCGGCGTCGAGCTGCACGTGGCCAAGAACCGGCTGCTGAAGATCGCCGCCGACGAGGCGGAGCGCGCCGAGCTGAAGCCGATGCTGGAGGGACCGACCGCGCTCGCCACCACCGACGGCGACGAGGTGGCGCTGGCCAGGGCGCTGGCCGAGGCGCTGCGGCCGTACGGCCGCATCGGAGTGAGCCTGCGCGGTGGGCTCCTCGGCGCCGTGCCGATGGATGCGTCACAGCTCCAGCGGCTGGCGACGCTGCCCGGCCGCGAGGTGCTGCTGGCCAAGGTGGCAGGCGGCATGGCCGCGCCGCTGACCGGGATGGCCGGCGTGCTGGCGGCCAACCTCCGCAACCTGGTCGGCGTGCTGAACGCCGTGGCCGACAAGAAGCGACAGAGCGAGGGCGGCGCGGCCGCCTGACCGAAGGCAGGCCGCACGGCCGCCGCGAAAGACAGGAGAGACACGACCAATGGCAACCAAGACTACGAGCAAGGACGAGATCCTCGAGGCGATCGACAAGATGACCGTGCTCGAGCTGAGCGAGCTGGTGAAGGCCTTCGAGGAGCGCTACGGCGTGACCGCCGCCGCCCCGGTGGCCGCTGCGCCCGCCGCCGGTGACGGCGCCGCCGCCCCCGCCGCGGCCGAGGAGCAGACCGAGTTCAGCGCGGTGCTGACCGACGTGGGTCCGAACAAGATCCTCGTCATCAAGGCCGTGCGCGAGCTGACCGGCCTGGGCCTCAAGGAGGCGAAGGACCTGGTCGACGCGGCTCCCAAGCCGGTCAAGGAGGGCGTCGCCAAGGAGGAGGCCGAGCAGGTGAAGGAGAAGCTCGGCGAGGCCGGCGCGACCGTCGAGGTCAAGTAGCGCTCCAGCTCACCTTCCGCACCGAGAGCCGCCCCGCGATGGGGCGGCTCTTCGCACGCGCCGAATTTTCGTCTGTCTCCCGGCCCGTGGGGCAACGCCGCTTGGCAGCCGACTTGCTGATCGGATGGCGTTTCGGAAGGAGGTGAGCCATGTACTACGGCGGTGGGATCATCGTGACCATCCTGTTGATCCTTCTGATCCTGTGGCTCCTCGGAGTCCTCGGGTAGATCGGGGGGAACACGTTGCAGGCCGCTTCCCGTCTGACGGGAAGCGGCCTCTTCGCGCACGGGGTGCTGGCCGCCATCCGCGCGCCACCCGCAGCCGGCGACCCTCGACGCCTGACGAGGCTATCCTCCCCGGAACTCAGGGAGGAGCAGCCAGGTGAGCTCGAGACCCGGTGGCGGCGCGCTCGTCGCGTTCATAGCCTTTTCGGTGCTCGGCGGCGCGAACGCCGTGGCGGTGAAGTTCGCGCTGCTTGACCTTGCGCCCTTCTGGGCCGCCGGTACCCGCTTCGCCATCGCCGGCCTGCTGCTCTTCGGGCTGGCGGTGGCGATGCGCCGACCGCTGCCGCGCGGCGAGCAGCTGGTCGGAACGACCCTCTTCGGCTTCTTCGGCGTCGGGCTCGCCTATCTGTTCCTGTACTGGGGCCTCCAGACCGCGCCGGCCGGAACGACCATGCTGATGCTCGCCACGGTCCCGCTCCTCACCGTGCTCCTGGCGGTGGCGCAGCGCGTGGAGCCCCTCCGCATACTCGGCCTCGCCGGCGCCGTGATCGCGTCGATCGGCATCGTGGTGGTCGGGAGGGACCAGATCCGGCTGGACGTCCCGCTCTTGGCCCTCGGCGCGCTGCTGCTCGGGGCGGTGTGTATGGCGCAGAGCGCGGTCGTGGTGAAGCGCTTCCCGCCCGGAGACCCTGTCCCCGCCAATGCCATCGGGATGACGCTGGGCGGGCTGATGCTGTTCGTGATGGCGCTGGCGACGGGGGAGCCGCTCGTCGCGCCCGCCGGGGTCGAGAGCTGGCTGGCGATGGCCTACCTGGTCGTGCCGGGCTCGATCCTGCTCTTCGTGCTGGCGCTGTACATCCTGGCACGCTGGACGGCCTCGGCGACCTCCTACGCCTTCCTCTTCTTCCCGTTGGTCGCGGTGGCGCTCGGGGCGCTCATGCTGAACGAGCCCGTCCAGCCCACCTTCCTCATCGGCGGCGCGATCGTGCTCGTCGGCGTGTACGTCGGCGCCGTGCATCGGCCGCGGCCTCGAGGATCCGTCGTGGCGGTCCCCGCCGCCGAGCCGGAGTAGCCGCCGCGTGCTCCTCCGGCGCCGCGTGCCCGCGGCCGGCCTGCTCGTGACGCTGCTGACGGTCACCGGCTGCCTGGGCGCGCCGCCGCCCTCCCCGTCGCCCACCGCCTCCGCGCCGTCATCGCCGCCGATCTCCGCCACCCCGTCGCCGACGCCCACATCGGCTCCGACGGCCACCCCGTCGCCGACGCCGCGGCCGCTGCAGGGGCTCGCCCTGGAGCTGGTCGCGGGCGGCTTCGGCCACCCGGTCGACGTCGAGGCGCGTCCCGGCGACGGCGCCCTGTTCGTGGTCGAGCAGATCGGCGTCATCCGGCGGCTGGTCGACGGCGCCGACGAGCACCCGGTCATGATCGACATCCGCGACGACGTGAACCCGTTCAGCATCGAGCAGGGGCTGCTCGGCTTCGCCTTCCATCCCGACTACCCGCGCGACCCGCGCGTCTTCGTCTACCACTCGATGCACGACAACGACAACGTGCTCGCCTCGTACGAAACGACGGGCGACCCCGACGTGCTCGACCCGGGCACCCGCCGGGAACTGCTCGTCGTCGACAAGGAGCCGGACCGGGTTCGCCACAACGGCGGCAGCGTGCTGTTCGGGCCGGACGGGCTGCTGTACGTCTCGGTCGGGGACGCGGAGCTCGGCGTCGCGAACGCGCAGAACCCGGCCACGCTGCCGGCATCGGTGCTGCGGATCGACGTGGACGACGGCGACCCGTACGCCATCCCGCCGGGCAACCCGTTCGCGGAGGGCGGCAGCGGTCCGCCCGGGGTGGAGGGGGCGCCGGAGGTCTGGTGGTTCGGGCTGCGCAACCCGTGGCGGATCACGATCGATGAGGAGAGCGGCCTGGCGTACATCGCCGACGTTGGCCAGGAGGGCGCCGAGGAGATCAACGTCGTACCGGCGGCCGACGGCGGCCTCAACTTCGGCTGGCCGGCGCGGGAGGGGCTGAGCGCCTTCCTGAACGTCGCGCTGGCCAGCGATCCAATCGACCCGGTGCTCGAGATCCGGCACGATGAGCAGGACCGTGGCTGCTCGGTGACCGGCGGTGAGGTCTACCGAGGCCAGGCGATCCCCGAGCTGGCCGGCCACTACTTCTACGCCGACTGGTGCCACGGCTGGATCCGCAGCTTCCGCTACGCGAATGGCGAAGCCGCCGATCAACGGGACTGGTCAGCGGAGCTCCCCGCGGAGCTGGTGTCGAGCTTCGGGCGCGACGCCGACGGCGAGATCCTCGTCCTCGACTGGCAGGTCGGCACCGTCTCGCGCATCGTCCCCATCCGCCAGGGCGGATGATTGAGGTAGTGGTCAAACTGAGCCACTACCCGGTGAGCGCTTCAGTTGACGAAGCGGAATCCTCTGGTATACTCGCCGTTCGCGTGTCTGCCCCCACCTGCCTATTTTCAGGAGTCGTGACTGCATGGCTTTGGCCGAGCCTGCCAGCCGCGCTGAGCTGGCCCCGCGCCGTGAGACGTTTTCCCACATCCCCGAGGTTCTACCCCTCCCAAATCTGATCCAGACCCAGATCGAGTCGTTCAACTGGTTCGTTCAGACGGGTCTGCGCGAGCTGTTCGACGAGATCACCCCGATCACCGACTTCACCGGCAAGAACCTGGAGCTGCA
>CAYXZN010000154.1:0-5693 GCA_964469325.1 uncultured Steroidobacteraceae bacterium | reverse complement strand
GGAGCGCCATGATGTAGACCTCTGGGTGGCCGAAGAACCAGAACAGGTGCTGCCACAGGATGGGGCTGCCGCCCTGGTCGGGGCTGAAGAAGGTGGCTCCCAGGCTGCGCTCTAAGAAGAGCATCGCCAGCGCGGCGGTCAGGACCGGGAAGGTGATCAGGATCAGCAGGCTGACCACCAGGATGTTCCAGGTGAAGATCGGCACCCGGAACATTGTCATCCCCGGAGCGCGCATGGCGAAGGTGGTGGCGATGAAGTTCACCGCCCCCAGGATCCCGCTCGTCCCCGACAGGATGAGGCCCATGATCCACAGGTCGCCGCCCGCCCCCGGCGAGTAGGTAGCGTCCGAGAGCGGCGGGTAGCCGTACCAGCCGAAGCTGGCGGCGCCGGTCGAGGTCAGGAAGCCGGAGAACGCGACCAGGCCGCCGAACAGGTAGAGCCAGTAGGTGAGGGCGTTGAGCCGCGGGAAAGCGACGTCCGGGGCGCCGACCTGGAGCGGCAGCAGGAAGTTGGCGAAGCCGATGGCAAGCGGGACGATGGCGAAGAAGATCATCCCGGTGCCGTGCATGGTGAACAGCTGGTTGTAGAAGTGGTGGTCGACGAACTGCAGCTCCGGGAACGCCAGCTCGGCCCGGATCAGCAGGGCGAGGATCCCGCCGACCGCCAGGAAGGCGATGGCGGTGACCAGGTACATGATCCCGATCTGCTTGTGATCGGTTGTGGTCAGGTAGTCGACCAGCCCGGCGCGGTGCGGCGGTGCGTCGTGCGCGTGGCTCACCGGTCGCCTCCCGCCTGCTCGTCCAGCCACGCCTCGAACGCGTCTGCCGGCTCGGCCACGATGGTGAAGGTCATCTGCTCGTGGAGCAGCCCGCAGAACTCTCCGCACACCCCCCGGTACGTCCCCTCGTCGGTGACGGTGGCGTCGATCCGGTTCTCGCGTCCCGGCACCACGTCGCGCTTGAGGAGGAAGCGCGGGACGTAGAAGGAGTGCACGACGTCGGGCGAGGTGAGCAGGAACGTCACCTCGCGGCCGACCGGCAGGTGGACCTCCGCCGGAGCGCCCGGCAGCCCGACCACCGTCACCCCGCTCTCGGTGTAGGCGAAGCGCCAGCCCCACTGGAAGGCGCTCACCCGAACGGTCAGGGCACCCTCCTCGGCCGGCTCGTCGACCTCGGCCAGCACCCCGGCGGAGAGCACGAACAGGCCGATGACCAGGATGGTCGGTATCGCCCACCACACCAGCTCCAGGACCACGTTGTGGTGCGTCTGGGCTGGCAGCTCGTCATCGGCGCTGCCCCGGTAGCGGAGGATGCTCCAGCCGATCAGGCCCGCCACCACCACGAACACCACCGCGGCGATGGCCATGAACAGGTCATAGAGCGTCTTGACGCGGTCGCCCTCGGCGGTGACCGGGGTCGGGGCGCAGCCGGCGATGAGCAGCGCGAGGGCCACGACGACCGCGGGTCGTGAGCCGCGCGGCAGGAGGCGCATGCGGGCGCATCGTACCGGCTCCGCCGCAGGGCGACCAGGCGAGAACAGGCACGGGGGGTGCATCTGGCTGCGCGGGAGGTGCAACGATGATGCCGATCTTCGCGCAGGTCACCTACGAGCTCAGCAGCCAGTGGATCTTCTGGGCCTCGGTGGTCTCGCTGCTGGCGGGGATCCTGATCCTGGTCTTCCCCCGCGTCCTGAACTACATCGTGGCGATCTACCTGATCATCGCGGGGCTGCTCGGCCTCGCGCCGTACATCTCCGAATGGCTCAACCGCGGGAGTTGAGCCGGCGGGCCGCTCGGAGGGCCGGCCGGGCGACGGGTAACATTGGGCCATGGCCACGTATGACTCCGCGACCGCGCTCGTGGTGGTGGACGTCCAGAACGACTTCGCCGACCCCAAGGGCAGCCTCGCCGTCCGCGGGGGCGAGGAGATCATCCCCCGGCTGAACGACGAGGTCCGGCAGGCCCGCGAGGCGGGGACGCTGGTCGTCTACAGCCAGGACTGGCACCCCGAGTCGACCCCGCACTTCCAGTCGCAGGGCGGCCCCTGGCCGAAGCACTGCGTCGGGGGAACGTGGGGCGCCGAGCTGCACCCGGCACTCGAGGTGGGACCCGAGGCGCCTCGCATCCGCAAGGGGACCGGCGGCGAGGACGGTTACTCCGCCTTCACCGTCGCGGATCCGACCAGCGGGGAGAAGCAGCCGACCGATCTCGAGCCGCTGCTGCGCGAGCGCGGCATCCGCCGGGTGGTGGTGGGCGGGCTGGCGACCGACTACTGCGTGAAGGCGACCGCCCTCGACGCGCGCCGCCTGGGCTTCGAGACGCTGGTGCTGACCGGCGCCACCGCCGCGGTCGACCTCCAGCCCGACGACGGGCAGCGCGCCCTGGCTGAGGTGGCGGAGGCGGGCGCCCGGCTCGAGTAGCCGGTCGTGATCCACGTGAGCCGATCCGCACCGCCCGCAGCCTGGCTCCGGCGTCTCCCGGCGCTGCTCGCCGTCCTGCTCGGGGCGACCCTGCTGGCTGCCGGACCGACCGATGCCCAGGGCGGCGAGGTCTGGGTGCTGGAGGTGGAGGGCGTCATCAACCCGGTCACCTCTCGCTACGTCACCCGGTCCATCGCCGAGGCGGAGGCAGCGGGTGCCGCCGCCGTCCTGATCGAGATCGACACCCCCGGCGGCCTGCTCGACTCCACGCGCGAGATCACCACCGCCATGCTCAACGCCGACGTGCCGCTCATCACCTACGTCACCCCGCGCGGCGCTCGGGCCGCCTCGGCAGGCGTCTTCATCACCCTGTCGGGGCACGTGGCGGCCATGGCTCCCGACTCGCGGATGGGGGCGGCCACGCCGGTCAGCGCCGAGGGCGGCGACATCCCCGACGACCTGCGCGAGAAGATCATCAACGACACCGTCGTGTACGCCCGCTCGCTCGCCAATGCGCGCGGGCGGAACGCGGATTGGGCCGAGGCGGCGGTCCGTGACGCGGAGGTGATCGGCGCGGAGGAGGCGGTGGAGATGGAGGTCGTCGACCTCATCGCGCCGGACCGCGCGGCGCTGCTGGCGGCCATCGACGGGGAGACGGTGGAGCTGCGCAGCGGCGCGCGGCAGCTGGAAACCGGGGAGTGGAGCCTGGTCGAGCGGTCGCCGTCGGCGATCGAGCAGCTGCTGAGCGTGATCTCCGATCCGAACATCGCCCTGCTGCTGCTCAGCATCGGCTCCATCGGCATCTACCTCGAGCTGAGCGCGCCGGGCTCGTTCCTGCCTGGCATCGCGGGCGGGATCGCGCTCATCCTGGGCCTGTTCGGCCTGGGCACGCTGCCGATCAACTACGCGGGGCTGGCGCTGCTGCTGCTGGGCATCGCGTTGATGGGGGCGGAGGTGTGGGTGGCGAGCGGCGGGTTGCTGGGCATCGGCGGCGCGCTGGCCTTCGTGCTGGGAGCGCTGCTGCTGATCGACGACACCCAGGCGCCCTTCCTGGAGATCTCGCGACCCCTGCTCATCGGCATCACCCTGGCGCTGGTGGCCTTCGTCCTGTTCGCCTTCCGGGCGGTGGCGAGGACGCGCAGGCGCCCCGCGTTCATCGGCGGCGCGGACATGGTCGGCCTTGTCGCGACCGTCCGTGCGTCGGACAGCATCTACGTGGAGGGAGAGCGGTGGCGAGCGCGTCTCGCCGATGCGGACGCCGGCCCCCTCGTCCCAGGGAGTAGGGTGAAGGTGGTCGGCCGCGACGGGTTCGACCTGGTGGTGGAGCCGCTGCCCGACGAGGCAGCGCCACGTACGGAGGAGGAGTAGATGGAAGACCTGATCGGGCTGCTTCCGATCCTGGGGATCGCGGCGGCCGTCATCCTGGCCCTGGTCGGTGCGGCCGTCAAGGTCGTCCAGGAGTACGAGCGCGGCGTGATCTTCCGCCTCGGACGCCTGGTCGGGGCAAAGGGCCCGGGTCTCTTCCTGATCATCCCGTTCATCGACCGCATGGTGAAGGTCGACCTGCGGACCGTGACCCTCGACATCCCGAGCCAGGAGGCGATCACGCGGGACAACGTGACGGTGCGCGTCAACGCCGTGGCGTACTTCCGCGTCCTGGATCCGGAGGCGGCCGTCGTCCGCGTCGAGAACTACCTGCTCGCCACCAGCCTGATCGCCCAGACCACCATGCGCTCGGTCCTCGGCCAGTCGGCCCTCGACGAGCTGCTCAGCAACCGCGAGGAGATCAACCAGCGGCTCCAGCAGATCATCGACGAGCAGACCGAGCCGTGGGGCGTCAAGGTGAGCGTGGTCGAAGTGCGGGACGTCGAGCTGCCGACCGAGATGCAGCGCGCCATGGCCCGCCAGGCGATCGCCGAGCGCGACAAGCGCGCCCGGATCATCAACGCGGATGGCGAGTTCCTCGCCGCCCAGAAGCTCTCCGACGCGGCGCGCATCATCGCGGCGGCACCGCAGGCCCTCCAGCTGCGTTACCTCCAGGCGATGGGCGACATCAGCTCCGACCAGACCCGGACCATCATCTTCCCGCTGCCGATGGACCTGATCTCGGCCTTCACCGGTGGCGCCGAAGTGAAGCCGGTCATCTCGCCACCGGCGCCGAGCGGCTCCCCCAAGTCCGCCCGCGGCTCGTCCCGTGGGGGCGCCTCCTCGGAGTAGTCACACGCGGCGCGAGGGGTCCTTCCCGCCGGCGGTGATGCCCGGCAATAATCAGCCGGAGCGTCGGGACCAGACGACCAGCGCGAGGCTGACGGCCAGCGTCAGCGCCCCCAGGGCGATCCAGAGCGGGTCGCCGGTCATGAAGCTGCGCGGCGCGAACGCCACGTTGAGCCCCTGGAGCACGAAGAGGACTCCCGTCGCGGCCAGCACCAGACCGACGACCATCAGCGGTATGCGCACGGCGGCGAGCATAGCGGCCGAGGGTGAGTCGCACTCCGTCGAGGGCTGAGCGTATACTCACCGGCCGTTGGGCCGACCGCGCACCTGATCGAGCTCGGTAACCCCTCCGTCACGAACATCCGTCGGACAGCTGCTGGGGGAGCGAGACGTCCCGTGGACGGTGCTTGGAATGCCCGACGTGGCAAGCACCAAGCACCAGGAGGGGTCCCGCGTGACCTACACGGACCAGATCATCAACTGCGTCGACTGCGGCATCGACTTCGTCTTCTCCGCGTCTGAGCAGGCCTTCTTCGCGGAGAAGGGTTTCGGATCGGCACCCAAGCGTTGCGGCGCCTGTCGCGCCCAGCGGCGCGCCCTGACCTCTGCGGGTTACGGCCCAGGCTCCGGCCCGGCCGTCAATGGCGAGCGGGAGATGTTCGAGACCACCTGCGAGCGCTGCGCCGGCGTCGCCCGCGTCCCGTTCCGCCCGACCGGGTCGCGCCCGGTGTACTGCAGCGACTGCTTCCGAACCATGCGCGACTGACCGGCCACGGCCGCCGCGGGGACCGAGTGGCATCGGCCTCTACAATGGGGCGTCCACGGCAGGTAACTTGCGGGAGTCGTGCACGCCATGAACGACCTCGAGCGCTGGCGCGAGCTCGGGCAGCAGCTCCGCGTCGATTCGATCCGATCCAGCTCCGCGGCCGGGTCCGGCCACCCCACGTCGTCGATGTCGGCGGCCGACCTCATGGCGGTGCTGCTGTCGAAGCACATCCGCTACGACTTCGACCGTCCCGACGACCCGCGGAACGACCACCTCATCTTCAGCAAGGGCCACG
>CAYXZN010000153.1:0-5697 GCA_964469325.1 uncultured Steroidobacteraceae bacterium | reverse complement strand
TAGGCAGCCCGACGCCGCCCCGTCAACTCTCCGACAAGATTTGCTCAGAATGTCGGAGGAATAGCGGGCCCAGTTCAGGCGCCGACGGCGCTCAGGCCGATGGCGCCCCCACCTCTCGCTGCGCGAGCGAGCCCGGCTTCCACGGGGTACCCAGCATTGGCAGCAGGTAGCGGTCGACGCCGTAGTAGCCGGCGACGCGCCAGGCCAGGATCAGGCCCACCGCCAGGGTGAACATGATCGGGTTGGTGGACGCGGATCCGGCCAGCAGGAACGACATGTTCATGAACGCGCCGAAGAAGGCTGCCACGCCGGTCAGCAGGCCCACGATGAGCGCCACCCCGACCGCGATCTCGCCGATCATGATCAGCCACGCGAACCAGCTCTCCGCGTTCGCGTTCAACAGCAGGTTGATGAAGTCGCGGTACCACTCGTAGGTGATGGGCGGTCGACCCGGCGCCTCGGGGATCGCCGCCGCGCGCTCCCAGTAGCCACGCAGCGCCTCGCCGCCCGCGGTCCATTCGGGGCTGGTGATCTTGCCGATGCCCGAGCTCAGCCAGGCGAAGCCCACGAAGAGCCGGATCGGCAGCCAGAAGAGGCCGGCGCGCGCGTTGGTGAAGAGGAAGCGCGTGAACGCGGGGCCCTCGACCTCGACCTCCTCGGCTCCCGGGTCCTTCCGGATGGCGAAGAGCGCCAGCGTGAGCACGATGAAGGAGATCCAGAAAGCCCAGGTGACCGCGGTTCGCAGCGCGGTCCCCTCCTCCGGGGTGAACCACGGGTTCACCAGGTACGCGAGCAGGACGGCGGCGACCACCGCCAGCGGGATCGAGTAGCTGCGTATCGACGACATGGGGTCTACCTCACCTCCGGCTTCATTGTGGCGCGCTATGCAGCGCAGGGTCGGTCATTCGACGAAGCGCGTGCTGAGCGGGAAGTCCCGTATCTCGGGGGCCGCATGTCACAACGTCGGCGGAACGTCTTACCCGTGGCGTCGGCCGTCCGGCGAGGCGACTACGGGCCGAGCTCGTAAGACGCGCCGGGCCCGGCGACCACCACCTCCTCGGCCTCGATCGGTCTGCCGTCGCGGCGGATCCGGTACCGGTGGTGGATCTCGGCCGGCCCCGCGCTGAGCATCGCCGTGGCGGTGCAGTAGCGGGTCGCAGACAGCTCGATGGCGCGACGAACGGCGGTCGCCTCGAGCCCGGAGCCCTCCAGCTCGTGGACGATCTCGATCCACTCGAACACGTGGGGGTGCGAGGTGCTCGGGCACGCGGTGGCGACGAGGGAGATGGGGTGGCCTACGGGGCTTGAACCCGTAACCTCTGGAGCCACAATCCAGTGCTCTGCCGATTGAGCTAAGGCCACCATCGATCGGCGCGCAGGCAGGGACAGGGCCGTGCGCGCGCGGGTCTCGGTATCGTCGCCGATGCCGCCCGACCGGTCAACTGACCCGAACCCGTATCCTTCCACCATGGCCCTGTATCGGCTCGAAGACGAGCGCCGCCTGGCGGCCCCGGTCCTGGTGGCCGCCTTCGACGGCTGGGTCGATGCCGGCCAGGCAGGCACGCTGGCCACGGCGCAGCTGGCCGATGGGGCCACCGTCCTGGCCGGATTCGACGCCGATGCCATCTACGACTACCGCGCACGACGACCCAGCCTCGACATCGTGGACGGCACCCTGGTCGAGCTCGAGTGGCCGGCGCTCGAGCTGCGCGCGAACCGCGTCGCCGACCGCGACCTGCTGGTGCTCAGCGGTGCGGAGCCCGACTACCGCTGGCGGGAGCTGGCCGCCGACGTGACCGAGCTGGTGCATCGGCTGGGGGTGACCAGCTGGGTGAGCCTGGGTGCCATCCCGGCCGCGGTGGCCCACACCCGATCAGTGCCGATCCTGGGCACAGCCTCGGTCCAGGGCCTGCTCCCCGACGGGGTGGCGCAGGGGCCGGAGGGACGGTTGCGGGTGCCGTCCGCGGCGCTCTCGGTGCTCGAGCTCGCCGTGGCTCGCTCCGGCATCCCCGCCCTGGGGTTCTACGCGCAGGTCCCGCACTACGTGTCGGCGGCCTACCCGGGCGCGGCGATCGAGCTGCTCACCGACCTCGGCCGCTACCTGGGCGTGGAGCTGCCGCTCGGGTCGCTGCCCAGCCGCGCGCTCGAGACGCGCAGCCTGCTGGACGCGGCGACCACCGGCGACGAGCGCACCCGTGCCCACGTGGAACGGCTGGAGCAGATGGCGGACGAGGCGCGGCTACCGTCCGGTGACGAGCTGATCGCCGACATCGAGCGCTACCTGCGCGATCGGGGCGGCGGTGGCGACGAAGGAGGCGGCCGGCCCAACTGAGGTGTAGGACAATAGCGCGAGCGACATGCGCGAGATCCGAGGAGGCCATGTCGAGCACAGAACGACGGCCACGCATCACCATCGTGAACGACAGCGAGGAGTTCCTCCAGCTCGTGGAGTTGCTGCTCGACGAGCGCGGCCGCTACGAGGCGACCACCATGCGCGCCGATGAGACGACGGTCGACCGGATCGCTGACAGCTCGCCGGAGCTGGTCGTGGTCGATGTCGGCTCCGAGGCGAGCGCTCAGATCGCGTTGCGCCTGGCACGGGCGGAGGAGCCCGCCCTCGGGGGAGTCCCCGTCCTGCTCACCACCCCTGCCGGACGGCTCAGCGAGCAGCTGCTCGCGGTCGCCGGCGCTCACGTCCACCACCTACCCAAGCCGTTCACCGGCGAAGCGCTGGAGGATGTGGTCCGCCGTCTGCTGCGATGACCGATCCGACCCGCCCGTCGGCCTCCCAGCGAGAGGACAATGCAGCCTAGCGACAGTCGCCTGCGCCTGGAGCTCCAGGTGCTGCTCGTCACGACGCTCGATGCGGTCGAGAAGCTCGGGCGCGACCCGGTCGGGAGGGAGCTCGCGCTGGTGCGCGCGCGCCGCATCCTCTCGCGGCTCGAGGAGCGCGTCGAGGGCTCAGCCGACCCCGAGGCGCTCCGGCTGTACCGCCATATGGCGGCGTTGATCGCGAACGGCCTGCTGGGAGCAGTGATGCTGCTGGCCGGATAGCTCTCATGCCACCGAGCGAGCGCTGGGGCGTCCTCCCCCGCCGTTCGGTCGATCGTGGCCGTTCGGGCGATCGTGGCCGTTCGGTCGCCGTCCCCCGTCGGCGCGCCGATGGGCCAGTGTCACCCGGCGCAGCTGGTCGTCCCCGGCGCCCAGGACGGAGGTCCAGACGACCGCCTCGAGCGTGCCCCCGTCGCCACGGCGCAGCGGCACGACTCCCTCCCAGCGGCCCCGCTCGCCCAGCCGCTGACGCTCGACCACGATCCGCTCGCGCGGCCACGTGGTGAGCTCCTCGGCCCGCGCGCCGAGCAGCTGCCGAGTGCTCATGCCGAGCATCTCGGCCGCTGCCGAGCTCGCGTCGATCACCTCGCCCCCTGCGGCGATCACCAGCCTGCCCCGCGGCCGCGACTGGTCGGCCTCGTGGCGGACAGCGGACGAGCGCTTCAGCGACCAGTCGATGAGCGCCAGCAGCTCCTGGAGGTCGAACGGCTTGGCGAGCACCTCCACCTCCGGGAATCGGGCCAGCTGGACCAGGCGCCGGCGCAGGCCGCGCTGCTCGGCGGTGGCGACGATGATCGGGACCGCCTCCAGGCCGGGCTGCTTGCGGGCCCAGCGGACGAGGCGGAACCCGTCGTCCGCCTGCCGCAGCCAAAGGTCGAGGATCAGGAGCTCGGGGCCAGCCTGGCTGATCGCATCGCGCACGCCATCCTCAGCTGCGAGGCAGGTCGGCTCGCAGCCCGCCTCGTCCCGCAGCACGTCGCGCATCAGCTCCAGGTACTCCGGGCTGTCGTCCACGACGACCACCCGGGCCCGGCTCGCCTCGGTCATCTCCCCTCCCTCCGCCGCTTCATCCTAGCGGCGGAGGCAAGAGCGTCAGTACGGCCAGCGCCAGGCGGCGATCTCCGGCTCGTCCTCCCCGCGCTCGTACGCGTGCTGGCGTGCGGTGACGCGCCGGTCGAACATCTCCTGGCGCAGCAGGGCGGCGCGCTGGCCGAGCCCCGGGACGCGGTCGATGACATCCATCACCAGGTGGAATCGGTCCAGGTCGTTGCGCATCACCATGTCGAACGGGGTCGTCACCGTGCCCTCCTCCTTGTAGCCCCGGACGTGGAGGTTGGGGTGGTTCGTGCGCCGGTAGGCGAGCCGGTGGATCAGCCACGGGTAGCCGTGGAAGGCGAAGATGATCGGCCGATCGGTGGTGAAGAGGGTGTCGAACTCCCGGTCCGACAGCCCGTGCGGGTGCTCGGTCTCCGGCACCAGCCGCATCAGGTCGATGACGTTGACCACCCGCATTTTGAGCTCCGGCAGGCCCTTGCGGAGCAGGTCGACCGCGGCCAGCGTCTCCAGGGTCGGAACGTCGCCCGCACAGGCGAGGACGACGTCGGGGTCACCCTCGTCGCTGCTCGCCCAGTCCCAGATTCCGACGCCGCGGGTCGCGTGCAGGATGGCCTCGTCCATCGACAGCCAGTTCGGCTGCTTCTGCTTGCCGGAGATGACCAGGTTCACGTAGTTCTTGCTGCGCAGGCAGTGATCGACCGTCGACAGCAGCGTATTCGCATCCGGCGGCAGGTAGACGCGGATGATCTCGGCCTTCTTGTTGGCCACCACGTCGATGAAGCCCGGGTCCTGGTGGCTGAAGCCGTTGTGGTCCTGGCGCCACACGTGGCTGGAGAGCAGGTAGTTGAGCGAGGCAATCGGCCGGCGCCACTCGATCTCGCGGCTCACCTTCAGCCACTTGGCGTGCTGGTTGAACATCGAGTCGACGATGTGGATGAAGGCCTCGTAGCAGTTGAAGAGGCCGTGCCGCCCGGTGAGCAGGTAGCCCTCCAGCCAGCCCTCGCACTGGTGCTCCGGCAGCACCTCCATCACCCGTCCGTCGGGGGCGAGATCGACGTCCAGAGGGTCGGTCTCCGCCAGCCACGTCTTGCCGGTCGCCTCGAAGACCGCGGTCAGGCGGTTGGAGGCGGTCTCGTCGGGACCGAAGAGGCGGAAGGTGCGCGGGTTGCGGGCGATCACGTCGCGCAGGAAGACCCCCAGCACCCCGGTCGGCTCTGCCAGCGTGGTGCCCGGCTGCGGCACGTCCACCGCGTAGTCGCGGAAGTCCGGCAGCGCCAGGGCCTGGAGCAGCAGGCCGCCGTTGGCGTGCGGGTTGGCGCTCATGCGCCGATTCCCCCGCGGCGCCAGCTCCAGCAGCTCCGCTCGTGGCGCGCCGCCGGCCTCGAACAGCTCTTGCGGTCGGTAGCTCCGCATCCAGGCTTCCAGCCGGGCGAGGTGGTCGGGGTTCTCGTGGATCGCTGCCAGCGGGACCTGGTGCGAGCGCCAGGTCCCCTCCACCGGCAGCCCGTCGACCTCGTCGGGCCCCGTCCAGCCCTTCGGGGAGCGGAGCACGATCATCGGCCAGCGCGGCCGTCGGCGATCGGCGTCGTGGCGTGCACGGCGCTGGATGGCGGCCACCTCGTCGAGCACCGCGTCCATGGCCTGTGCCATGGCGCGGTGCATCGGCGCCGGATCGTCGCCTTCGACCCAGTAGGGTTGGTAGCCGTAGCCGGTGAGCAGCGCCTCCAGCTCGTCGTGCGGGATGCGGGCCAGGAAGCTGGGGTTGGCGATCTTGTAGCCGTTGAGGTGCAGGATCGGGACCACGGCGCC
>CAYXZN010000152.1:4413-5716 GCA_964469325.1 uncultured Steroidobacteraceae bacterium | reverse complement strand
AAGGCGGCCGGCTGGCCGGTCGACACCTACTGGCAGCCTGACCACCCACTCCAGCAGGCCTGCCTGCGCTCGGTGTCGGATGTGACGGGTGTCAGCGCCGATGCCATCGCCACCGCGACCGATGGCTGCGGCGTCGTCACCTTCGGGGTGCCACTGCGCGCCGCCGCGCTGGCCTTCGCGCGCCTGGCCGATCCGTCTGGCGTGGCCGATGAGCCGATGCGCCGCGCCCTCGCCCGAATCGGCGGGGCGATGGCGGCGCACCCCGAGCTGGTGGGCGGTGAGCGTCGGCGCCTGGACACGGCGCTGATGCGGGCCGCGCCGGGCGGCGTGCTGGTGTCCAAGGGAGGGGCCGAGGGGGTGCAGGGAGTGGCGGTGACGCGCCGCTCGCGTGCGGAGCGGGCGCCGTTCGCCCTGGCACTGAAGATCGAGGACGGGAACGCGGCGCGGCGTGCCGGCGACGTGGCGACCTGCGCGGCGCTCGGGCAGCTGGGGGCGCTGGATGCCACCGCGCTGGAGCGGCTCGCGCCGTTCGTGGCGCCGGCGGTGCGCGACCCGCCGCGCGGGGAGGTGAGCGGCGAAGTGCGGGCGGTCTTCTCGCTGGCCTGACTCCGCTCGCGGCGCTCGGTGCTGTCGCCGCCGGGCGCTCTCGGCGCCGATATGCGCCCCGCGAATCCAACCGCGACGGACGGCTGCCGCAGCCGGCGTCGCATTCGCAGCGGGAATGGCGCGACGGCAGGGCGCGCGCTCTGCCGCTCGTGTATCTGCCCGGCGAATATCGGGGGAGCGGGGGCGGGGACAGGCGGATCGAGCGCCCCTATCGGCTCAGGAGGTCGCGGATCAACGCGGCCAGCTCCACGAAGATCGGCGCCAGCAGGAGCGCCGGCAGGAAGTTCGCCGCCCGCACTGCGCGCAAGTCGAGCAGCCGCAGCGCGACCGCCAGGAGGACGAGGCCACCGGCGGCGCTGATGGCGACGATCTGCGGCTCGGGGATCTGCGCGCCGAGGAGGGCGGCGGCGCCGGCGATCGAGCCCTGGACGACGAGCACGGTGCCGGCAGACAGGAAGACGCCCGCGCCCAGGGCCGCGGCGAAGGCGACGCTGGCCACGCCGTCCAGGAGCGACTTGATGGCCAGCAGCTGGATCTCGCCGGTGAGGCCGTTCTGGATCGAGCCCAGGATGGTGAGCGGTCCGACGCAGAAGACCAGGCTCGAGGTGACGAACGCCTCCGAGATCCGGCTCGGCCGCTCGTCGCGGGACAGCCGGCGCTGGAACCAGGCGCCCAGCGCATCGAGGCCGTCGGAGAT
>CAYXZN010000152.1:0-4313 GCA_964469325.1 uncultured Steroidobacteraceae bacterium | reverse complement strand
GAGTGCCGCTGGGCGGCGACTATTCCTCCGAGTGCTGAACGTTGCCGCGAGGCGACTCTCGCGTGACGTACCACCACTCCGGGTGCTGAAACGTCGCATGAGGGAGGCCCCACGGGAGATTTCAGCACTCCCGGCACTATCCGCTGGGCTCGCGGCCTCTCCGGCGAGACTTCGGCGCGCTACAGGAGGTTGCAGAGCCCAATCAGGGGGCCGAAGGAGCCTCTGATACCATCGGTCGCCCTATGAATCCCGCCGATCGTGCCATTCGCGTCCGGATGGCCCCGAGCCCGACCGGGCCGCTGCACATCGGGACCGCGCGCACCAGCCTCTACAACTTCCTGTTCGCCCGCCACCGGGGCGGGACGTTCGTGCTCCGTATCGAGGACACCGATCGGGCTCGGAGCACGACCGAGCACGAGGGTGAGAACATCGACAGCCTGCACTGGCTCGGGATCACCTGGGACGAGGGGCCGCAGGTCGGCGGCGGGGAGGACATCGGCCCATTCGGTCCCTATCGGCAGAGCGCACGCCTCGAGCGCCACCTGGAGGCCGCGCAGCAGCTGGTGGCCGCGGGCAGGGCCTACCACTGCTACTGCACGCCCGAGGAGCTGGAGGCGGTCAAGCGCGAGCAGGAGGCGCGGAAGGAGGCGCCGCGCTACAACCGCCGCTGCCTGGGCCTGGGCGACGAGCAGCGCAGGGCCTTCGAGGCCGAGGGGCGCAGGCCCGCCATCCGCTTCCAGGTGACCGCCGAGAAGGTCGCCTGGGACGACCTCGTGCGCGGACGGGTCGAGTTCGACAACGCGCTGCTGGGCGACTTCGTGATCGTGCGGGCCATCGGAGCCCCGCTCTACAACTTCGTGGTCGTGGTCGACGACATCGATATGCAGATCAGCCACGTCATCCGCGGCGAGGACCACGTCAGCAACACGCCCAAGCAGATCGCGCTGTACCGCGCGCTGGGGCAGCGGGAGCCGGTCTTCGGGCACATTCCGCTGATCCTGAACCCCGATCGGACGAAGATGAGCAAGCGCCTCTCCCAGACCGCGATCGCCGAGTACCGGGCCGAGGGCTACCTGCCCGAGGCGCTGGTCAACTTCCTGGCCTTCCTGGGTTGGTCGCCGGGCACCGAGGAGGAGATCTTCACCCTCGAGGAGCTGGCGGCCCGCTTCCAGATCGAGCGTGTCCAGAAGGGCGGCGCGATCTTCGACCGTGAACGGCTCGACTTCCTGAACGGGGTCTACATCCGCAGCCTGGGCGACGAGCAGCTGGCCCTGCGGCTGCGACCCTTCCTGCCCGACGCCGTGGAGGACGAGACGGTGGTGCGCCTGGTCCCGCTGGTCAAGGAGCGCCTGGTGCGCCTGGCCGACGTGACCCAGCTGACCGCCTTCCTGTTCGAGCCCGACGCCGCGGTGGCCGAGCTGTACGACGCCGATGCGCTGCTGCCCAAGGGCCGCGGCGCCGATGAGACGGGTGCAGCCCTGGCGGCCGCGCGCGACGCGCTGGCGGAGCTCACCGACGCGGACTGGAGCGCGGACGTGCTCGAGGCGCGAGCCCGGGCCGCCGCGGACCGGCTGGGCTGGAAGGCGGGCGACCTCTTCCGCCCCATCCGCCTTGCGGTGACCGGCCGCCCGGTGTCGCCCCCGCTGTTCGGGTCCATGGAGCTGCTCGGGCGGGACCGATGCCTGGCCCGCATGGAGGCAGCCCTCGAGAAGCTGGGGAGCGCCGTCGGTGGCTGACACGAACCTGCGCGACCTGGTCGACTCGGAGCTGGTCGTCCCGATCCGCACCTCGTCGGGCGAGTCGCCGCCGCCCGATCGGGTGCCGGTCGATGGGCTGCGCCACGGCAGCGACGAGCAGGGCCGGTTCCTGGCCGCCTACACCTCCCCGGAGCGCTTCGCCGAGTTCGGGCCGCCGGGCAGCGACTCGGTGCTGATGCCGGCGCGGCTCCTCTTCCAGCGCGCCGATGAGGCCGACGAGCGCGTGCTGATCGATCCCGGCAGCCCCGAGCAGGTGGAGATCGCCGTCGACGTGCTGCCGTTCCTGGCCGCCGGCCTCGACCCGGCGCGGCCAGATGCGCTCCGGGCTCGTAAGGGCCTGGGGCAAGCGAGGGATCTCGCCCCGCCCGACGAGGTGCCCGAGCCGTTCGGGTCGGAGCTGCGCCGGGCGCTGGCCGAGCTGGAGAGCGTCGAGAAGGCGTGGCTGCTGCGGTCCGGGGAGGCGTGGACGATCGGCATCCAGATGGACGAGCAGGCGGTGCTGGCCGACTTCGACGGGGTGCGCAACCGGCTGCACGCGGTGGCGAACGAGCACCTCGGCTCGCGGCGCGAGCTGGCGGTCACCGACCTGCGCGCCCCCTCCCTCCGCGACGACTACGATTCCGTGGCCGCGCCGTTCTACGTCCGAGAGCCGCGGTCGCGCGGCTTCCTGTCGCGCCTGTTCGGAGACTGAAGATGACCCGATCGCCACTATCCGACGCGTTCGCCCATCACACCTGGGCCACGCTGCGCGTCATCGACGCGTGCGGGGCCCTCACGCCGCAGCAGCTGGAGACGTCGGTTCCCGGCACGTACGGCTCGATCCTCGACACGCTGCGTCACCTGGCCGAGGCCGATGCGGGCTACCTGTTCGTCACCGGCCGCGGGCGGGTGCAGCGGATCAGCGCCGACGAGATGGACCTGGGGCAGCTGCGGTCGGTGATGCAGGAGCACGACGCCGCCTGGCAGGAGGTCGTCGGCGGGGGGCCGGACCCCGACGAGGTCCTGGTGCGACGCCGCGATGACGGGTCGGAGACGCACGCGCCGATGGGCATCCGGCTGGCCCAGGTGATCCACCACGGAACCGATCACCGCAGCCAGGTCTGCACCGCGCTCACCCAGCTCGGCATCGAGCCGCCGCCGATCGACGTCTGGGACTTCGCCGCCGACCACGACCGTCTGACGGAGATCCCGCCCTCGTCCTGATCCCCGAGACGCTGCCCACGCGCGGTAGTCCCCGCGCGAAATTCACTTCGGCTGGTCCGGGGTCCCGCGCCGGGGCTATTCGCCCCACGACTGATCGGTCGGAGGAGCGCGTGCGGACCGCAGATCCTCCGACCGGCTATGCGTCGCACGATTGACGTGTCGGAGGAGAGCGCGCTTCCGCCGGTTCCTCCGCCCGTTCATCCCTCCCACGAATGAGCCGAGCGGCGGGCGGGCGCGGGAAGGGGAGAGCCGAAGGCCGTCAGGTCGTCGCGGGAAGGCGCTCCGAGAGTGCCTCGACCAGGCGGTCGACGATGGAGCCGGGGTCGGGGTCGACGAGCTGGTCGCGGAGGACGCCGCCGACGTCGACCGCCAGCACGACCGGGGTGGCGACGTTGTAGTTCTCGCCCCTGGCGCTCAGCTTCACGCCCAGCATCTCGACCGCCGTCCGCCGCTCGTCGCTGAACAGCGGGAACGGCAGCGACTGCTCCTCGATGAACTTCGCCTGCTGCTCCTCGCTGTCGGTGGTGATCCCGACCACGGCGATCCCGGCCTCAGTCAGCTGCTCGTGGCCGTCGGCGAGGGCGCGGACGAGGGCCACGCCCCGATCGCGGGCGCGGCCGGTGGCGGTGGGGGCGGCGAAGAAGAGGATCCCCACCGGCTGCTTGCCGACGAAGCTGCGCAGGTTCAGCAGGAAGCCGTCGCTGGCCCGCAGTCCCACCGAGGGGACCTCGTCGCCGACGCTCAGCTTGGTGCCGGGCGAGGTGGCGGAGGGGCTCATGCGCCGATTGTAGCGGCGGGCCCCAGCCGCACCCGGCGGCCGCTGCGGTGCGTCAGCCCGTCCCGCTCCAGGCCCGCGAGCACCCCGTCGGCGCTCCAGCCCGGCCGGGGCCCGGTCAGCCGGGCCAGGCGGCGGCGCAGCGTGGCATCCGGCAGCGTGTGGCCGGGCGCCTCGGTCAGCCAGCGGACGACGGCGCCCCGCGCCTGCCGTGACGAGCCGTCGAAGCTCGCCGGGCGTCGGGTGGTGGACGCGGTCAGGCGCCCGCGCGAGCGGCAGCCGCGCGCGACGGGACACTCGCCGCATCGCGGCCGCGAGGTGCAGATCCGCGCGCCAAGCTCGATCGACGCGTGCGTCCAATCGGCCGTGCGCAACTCATGGCCGGCGCCCGCAGCCGCCAGGCGGTCGGCGACCTCCTGGAGCGCCCGCCGGTCGGCCGCCGGCACGGCGGCGTAGCGCGAAAGCCATCGGCGCCCGTTGGTGTCGACCACCCCGGCCGCCTGCCCGAAGGCTAGGCTGGCCACGGCGCGAGCGGTGTAGGGGCCGACCCCGGGCAGCGCCTCCAGCCCGGCGAGCGT
>CAYXZN010000151.1:0-5734 GCA_964469325.1 uncultured Steroidobacteraceae bacterium | reverse complement strand
AGAAGATCGCAGAATTCTGGAACAGCCCAGACAATCTCGGCATGCTGCGTCAGCTCGGCGCGCTTCCAGAGGCACCGAGCCCCTCAATGGGGCGCTGATTTCTTCGCCTCGGGCCGACAGACCTCGCATGGCGTCCGGGGCCGCCCGCGCGTCCGGGCACCCGCTGTGAGATCGCTCGGAATAGGATAAGGTTAGGGTCCCCAGTCGGAGACGAGGTCAGCGACGCCACTCCGGCACTTGATCGGCGGGTCACGCTCGTCGCGAGCTCGACATCACCGTCCGAAGCGTGGATCACGGTAATCACCGATCCCTAGCGCGACAGGCGCCGAGGATGGAAGGACGTCGCATGCTGGTCACTGATCCTGCAGGCCATGTCTCGGGACCCGCGGTTCCCGATTCGTCGAATACCGCCGAGTACCGGATGGTCGAGTTCATGTCCGACGGAGCCGTGCTGAGGGGACGTCTCTACCTCCCCGACCGCTGGCCCGCTCCGGTCGTCGTCATGGCGCACGGCTTCTCGGCGACGATCCCGATGGTCATGGACCGATACGCGGAGTGCTTTCGGCAGCGCGGTCTGGCCGTCCTGGCGTTCGACCATCGGGGCCACGGCTCCAGCGACGGCGAACCGCGGGGTGAGATCAACCCGTGGGTGCAGGCGCTCGGGTACATCGATGCGATCGAGGCGGCCCGTGCCGTTCCGGAGATCGGATCGTCCCCGGTCGCGCTCTGGAGTGACAGCCTGAGCGCTCGTGTCGCCCTCGGCGTGGCGGCTCTCAATGATGGGATCAGTGCCCTCGTCTGTCAGGTGCCGGCACTCGGAGGGCAACCGGGCCCGGACGATGCTGAGCGAGGCCACATTGGGCAATCCTGGCGGGACCGATGGGAGAGCTTCTGCCGGGTGACGCCGAACTGGTCAGTGCAGCTCCCGGACGGCGCGTACGACGGAGACGATCCTGGCGGATTCATGCCACGCGATGAGATCGTGGCGTTCCTCGAGCGCTACGCCGCCCGAGCGCAGGTTCCGGTCCGGGAGGGGGTGGCGGTCCGATCGCTCGAGGCAGCACCGGCGGGAGGGTTCGTTGCGCGGACCTCGGCCGGCGACCTGCAGGCGCGCCATGTCGTGGTGGCCACCGGTGCCTATCAGCGTCCGCACCGACCATCCGGTTCGACATCGCTGCCCCACGACCTCCTGCAGATCGATCTCGACGGCTATCACACCCCGGAAGCCCTTCCGTCCGGGCGCGTCCTGATCGTGGGAAGCGGCCAGTCAGGCTGCCAGCTGGCAGAGGAGCTACAGGAGGCCGGGCGGGAGGTCGTCCTGGCATGCGGCAAGGCGCCGTGGGCTCCCCGCCGCATCGGGGACCACGACACCTTCTGGTGGCTAGCGGAGTCGGGCTTCCTCGACGGCACCGCGGCGTCGCTCCCGTCACCGAAGGCCCGGCTGGGCGCGAACGTCCTGGCAACCGGCCACGGCGAGCCGCACGACCTTAACCTTCGGACGCTGCGGGCCAGCGGCGTCACCCTCGTCGGCCACTTCCTGGGCGCCGATGACAAGGAGGCACGCTTCGCCCCGGACCTCGCAGAAACGGTCGCGTGGGGGGACGCGCGCTACGGAGACCTCACGCAGCTCGTCCGCAAGACGGCTCCGCTCGGATCGCCTCAACCGCTGATGCCCGACCCGGAGTCGTTCGACGGTCGGTCGCCCGAGGTGGTGCCTCTTGACGGATTAGGGGCCGTCGTCTTCGCCGGCGGCTTCCGACCTGACTACCAGTCATGGTTGCCCTGGCCGGACGCCTTCGATGACATCGGCTTCCCGATCCAGGTCAACGGGGCGAGCACCGTCGTCGACGCGCTCTACTTCGTCGGCGTTCCGTTCCTGCGGACGCGCAAGTCACCTCTCCTCTTCGGTGTCGGCGACGATGCATCGGTGGTGGCCGCCACGATCGCCGGAGACGCGGCTCTGGCGTAGCGCCGGATGGTGCACCTGCGTGATAGGCGAAACGACGGGGTCGGTCGTCAACGACGCTTCCGGGGCCGCGCGCCTCCGAATGTTCGATGGCTATCGGCGGCGGGCTAAAGCAGCCGGCTCGACGGGGCCGTCCGACGCGTAGACTTCGAGCAGCTCGCGGAGGACGTCGCTGACACTTCTCCCCTCTGCGACCGCGCGCGCGGTCGCCCGGCGATGGAGAGGACTCGGGACGAGGACCGAAACACGCGGCGAGTGGCTCCGGCTGTTTGCGTCGGACGATGGCCGGCCGAGCCGGGGGTGCCAGGCCGACAGATCAAAGCCTTGCTCGACCGTGCGCGCCAAGTCGTCGCCCTCCGCATGACTCCTCAGCTGATCCGAATCCACGGCTTCGACTATCCGGGCGTATCGCAGGCCCGCGCGCCGGGCGAGCTCGCGCACCGCCTCTAGCGAAGGTCCTTCGACTAGGTGAAACGAAGTTTCGTCCTGCGGAACGTGGATGGCATGGGTTTGGCGCATCGGCGTCCCGTCGTCGGTCATCGCCTGGGCGGCAGCGTGCGCGCGGGCCACCGCCCCCGCCAACCCGTCGACCGGCGGCGCGTAGACCTCAACCAAGTACCTCGTCACGACAGCGACGCTAGGCCCGGAACCCTGCGGGGGAAAGTCGGGGAATCCCTACACTTTCCGCGGTCGCGCCTGGGAGCGCCAGCCTCTCGCTGGTGGGCGCTGAGCTTTGGATGCGCGCCGCTTGCCCCGCTCGCCCCGCACATCTGGACGAGCACCATACGATGAGCTCCGACCGATGGCCACACCCGAACGCGCGCGGATCATTGGCAGAGACGCCGAGATCGCCCGGCTCGAAAACTTCGCCGGTGCCAAGGAGAAGACTCCAACTGCCGTCGTCATCGCCGGCGGCCCGGGCATCGGTAAGACCACACTCTGGCAGCATGGAGTCCACGCGGCACGCTCGCGCTCACTCCTCATCCTCGAAGCGCGCCCCGCCGAAGCGGAAGCCGGCCTCCCATTCGCCGCACTTGGCGATCTCATCGAAGACCACCTGGCTGATGTTCTGCCGGCGCTGCCCGGGCCGCAGCGGCGTGCGCTCGAGGTGGCGCTGCTGCTCCGGCCGGACGACGAAGCTCCGCCGGATCAAAGAGCGGTCGGCATGGCGCTGCTCAATGCCATCAGAACGCTCGCTGCCTCGGACTGCGTGCTGCTTGCCATCGATGACCTGCAATGGATGGATCCCTCGTCAGCCGGCGTCCTGGCCTTCGCCATCAGACGCCTGAAGACGGAACCTGTCCGGCTGCTGCTCGCTGAACGGGCGGGAGCAGGCGGCTCGTCCACTGGGTTGGATCGGGCACTTGCGAGAGTGAGCCTCGAGCGGCTCGCGATCGGTCCGCTCAGCCTGGGCGCTCTGCACTGGCTGCTCCACGATCGCCTGGACGTGACGTTCTCGCGCCCCGTCCTGCGTCGGCTGCACGAGACTTCTGGTGGCAATCCGTTCTTTGCACTCGAGCTGGCGCGTGCGCTGCCGCGAGAGGCGCTCGACCTCGAAGCAGGCCAGCCGCTCCCGATGCCGGACCAGCTGGGCGAGCTCGTGCACGACCGTCTTGCCGCCCTTCCCCGCGCAACGCAGGACGCCTTGGCCGTTGCTGCGGCCCTGTCCAAGCCGACGGTGGGGCTGATCGCGGCCGCGATGGACGCCGATGCCCAGGACGGCCTTGGCCCGGCACTGGAGGCGCGCGTGATCGATATCGCCGGAGGGCGCGTCAGGTTCACGCACCCGCTGATCGCATCGGCGGCTTATGAGCGGACATCTCCCATGCGCCGCCAGCAGCTGCACCGGACGTTGGCGCGGCTGGTGAACGATGTCGAAGAGCAGGCCCACCACCTTGCCCTCACCGTCGACGAGCCGGACGAGACCATTGCGGGGGCGGTCGAGGCCGCCGCCCAGCGAGCGTCCGCGCGGGGGGCGCAGGACGCGGCCGCCGACCTGGCCGCGCAGGCGCGGCTGCTCACGCCGCCGCACGACCACGACGCGGTCCGGCGGCGGACGCTGCATGAGGCCGAATGCGCGCTCCAGAGCGGCGACACGCCTCGCGCGCGCCGGCTGCTTTCAGGGCTCCTCGACACCGCCCCGCCGGGCAGTGCGCGTGCGGAAGTGCTCACCAACCTGGCGCGGGTCCACTTCAACGGGTTGGACTGGCGAGCATCGGTTGGCTTGCTCGAGCAGGCGCTGAGGGAGGCTGGTGACGACCTGCGCCTGCGTGCCCAGATTGAGCTCCATCTGGCGATCAACCTGGATCTGCTGCGCCGGAGCGTCTCGGAAACCCGGCAGCATGCGCATGCCGCGGCCGTGCTCGCCGAGCGGCTCCCTGATGACGCGATCCTCGCAGAGGCGCTCGTGATCGAGGCGAAGAGCGAGCTGCTGTTGGGGCAGGGTTGGCCAACCCGCCTGGTCGAACGGGCCGTGATGCTGGAGCCAGCCGCAATGACGCTGCCGGCCGACCGCTGGCCGCGCGACTACCTCGCCTCGATGCGTGGATGGACCGATGACTTCGACGGGGCTATCGAGGTGCTGGAGAGCGTCGAGGAAGTCGCCGCAGAGCGCGGCGACGAGGTGTCATTTAACTGGGCGTTGGCGCGTGTCGCAGAGCTGAAGTGCTATTCCGGCCGCTGGCAGGAAGCTCTGCGCGACATCGAGCGCGGATTCGAGATCGCGCTGCCGGCTGGTCAGCGCGCGAATGAGGCGACCTTCCTCGGACTTACCGCCTTGGCGGAGGCATATCGGGGAGCGCCGACGCGCGTCCGCTCGACGGCCGCTCGGGCGATGAAGCTGTCCGAGTCGGTCGGAGCCGCGATGGCGAGGAGAACCGCGCTGGCCGCGCTCGGCCTCCTCGAGCTGTCGCTTGGCCGGTTCGGCAATGCGCAGGCTGCGCTCGAGCAACTCACCACCGAGGCTCGCACAGCCGGAGTCGGTGAGCCGGGAGCGATGCGATTTCTGCCCGATCACATCGAGGCGCTGATTGGGCTCGGACAATTCGATGACGCCGAGGCGCTCCTCGCCTTCCTCGAGGAGCGAGCGCGGGCGACCGGACGCAAGTCCGCGCTCGCTGCGGCGAGCAGGTGTCGAGGTCTGCTGCTGGCGGCGCTCGGGAACCAGGCAGATGCGCTGACCGCGCTCGCCATCGGGCTCGATCAGACCCAAGCGGTTCGTATGGCGTTCGAGCACGCCCGGAGCTTGCTGGCGCTCGGAGAGCTCCAGCGGCGCGTGAAGCAGAAGCGCGCGGCCAGAGAGTCGCTGACACAGGCGCGCACCAGCTTCGAACAGCTGGGCGCACGACTGTGGATCGCGAAAGCGCGGGCCGAGCTGGGCCGGATCGGGGGCCGCACCCGCTCATCGGAAGGGCTGACTGCGACCGAGCGCCAGATCGCTGCGCTGGTCGCCGAGGGACGATCGAATCGCGAGGTGGCGGCCAGCCTCTTCGTCACGCCGAAGACGGTCGAGACTATGCTCTCGCGTATTTACGCGAAGCTGGAGATCCACTCCCGCTCCGAGCTCACGACCCGCCTGCTCGCTGGCCGGCTGAGCAAAGTGTAGGGATTTCCCGACTTCCTCTGGCCGGGGCATGACCGTACCGTCGGGTCGGTAAGGATGCCCGTCCCGGGGCGCCAGCTTCCCCGTCATCGAACGCGGTGATCCAACGGATGAGGGCAGCCGCTGATGTGAAGTACGAGAAGGAGGCCGAGCAATGCGACGAGTCG
>CAYXZN010000150.1:0-5734 GCA_964469325.1 uncultured Steroidobacteraceae bacterium | reverse complement strand
CCTGGAAGTAGACCAGGTCGCCGTTGCCCTGGTCGTCGCCCCGGAAGAAGTGGTTGAAGCCGACCTCGTACAGGCTGGCGGCGGATGCGTAGGTCGACAGGTGGCCGCCGATCCCCTCGAAGCGGCTGTTCGCCCGCAGCACCATCGCCAGGGCGTTCCAGCGGATCATGCGTCGGATCCGCAGCTCCATCGCCTCGTCGCCGGGGAAGTACGGCTCCTGCTCGGGGCTGATGGTGTTGATGTAGCGGGTCTGGACCAGCGGCGGCAGGCCGACCTGGAGCTGGCGGGCGCGCTTCAGCAGCTTGAACAGGATGAACCTGGCCCGCTCCAGCCCGGCCTCGTCGACGATGGCGTCGAGCGATTCGATCCACTCCTGGGTTTCGGCGGGATCGATGTCTGGCAGCTGGCGCTTGAACTCGTCGAAGACTTCGTGAACCAAGGTGGCTGATTGCTCCGGGGCTGGGAAATCGCGGGGGGTCCGCGGCTATGGTAGTCGCGGGTCGAGGTGAAGGCGAATGGGCCGCCTGCGCATCGGCGGATAGCCTCGCCGGGCGCAACGTGGGGCTGTACGGGCAGGGGCCGTGGTGGCGGTGGAGGCGGACGGCGAAGCGTGGCACCATCGGTGCTGGAACCGCCGCCGAGACCACGGGGGCGAAGGAAGGAGCCCATGGCAGACACGATCACCCCGGCGAGGCCCCGGCGGGCCGATCGCTCCCCCGATCGAGCGAGCCGGACGACGCGACCCCACCGGGTCCTCATCCTGGGCGGCGGCTTCGCCGGCGTGATGACTGCCCAGGACCTGGAGCGCCGGCTCGGCGACCGGGACGACGTGGAGGTCTGGCTGGTCAACCGGGAGAACTTCTTCCTGTTCACCCCGCTGCTGCCCGAGGTCTGCTCTGGGCTCGTCGAGGCGCGCCACGCGGTGAACCCGCTGCGCGGAATGGTCCGCAAGCCGAGCACCTGGGTCATCACCTCCACCGTGCAGGAGGTCGACCTCGACGGGCAGGTGGTCACCGTGCTGGGGGGCGACGGGGACCTGCATCGGCTCAAGTACGACACGCTGGTCTTCGCGCTCGGCGGCGTGACCAGCACCTTCGGCATCCCGGGCCTCGAGGAGCACGCGGTGGGCATGAAGACGCTGGCCGACGCGTTCGGGCTCCGCAACCGAATCATCGAGATGCTCGAGCGCGCTGAGCTCGAGGACGATCCGGAGGAGCGGCAGCGGCAGCTGACCTTCGTCGTGGGTGGCGCGGGCTTCTCAGGGGTCGAGACGGCCGGCGAGGTCGAGGACTTCATCCGTCGCGTCCGGGGCCGCTTCTACCCGAAGATCGGCGAGGACGAGATCCGGCTCTACCTGGTCGAGCTCAAGGACGCGGTCCTGCCCGAGGTGGGCGGGCCCATGGGCCGCTACGCCAAGCGCGAGCTGCGCAAGCGCGGCTACGAGGTCCTGCTTCGCACGCCGATCAAGGAGGTGCGGGCCGACGGGGTGGTGGTCGGCGACGGTCGCCTGATCCCGACGCGGACGCTGATCTGGACCGGCGGCGTGCGTCCCTCCCCGATCGTCGCCGACAGCGGCGTCGAGGTCGACAAGGCGGGACGCGCGGTCACCGACGTCACCATGCAGACCAGCCGTCCCGGGGTCTTCGCGCTGGGCGACTGCGCCTCGATTCCCGACCTGGACGATCCGCAGCGTCGGCCGCACCCACCGACCGCGCAGCACGCCCTCCGCCAGGCCGACCGGCTGGCGAAGAACATCGCCGCCCGGATCGATGGGCGGCGAATGGGCCCGTTCCGCTACTCGACCATCGGGACGCTGGCGTCGATCGGCAACCGGACCGGGGTCGGCACCATCATGGGCATCCGGGTCAAGGGGCTGATCGCCTGGTTCCTGTGGCGCGGTTACTACTGGTGGCGCGTGCCGGGCATCAACCGCAAGGTGCACGTGGCGCTGGACTGGCTGCTGACCGCCCTGTTCGGGACCGACCCGGTGCAGTTGAAGGTGGACGACGCCTCGAGCCCGCTCTCGGCCTCGGGAACCCGTCGCCCGGCGACCGGGGCAGCGACTCGCCGCCGCCGCTCCGGCTCCGCCTGACCGCCTCCCCCGCAACCGGCGCCAACCGTCTAGACTCTGGCACCGATGTCACGCGAGGAGCGCCGCCAGTACCAGCGGCTGACGAAGGGGATGGACCCGACGGCGCCGCCGGCGCCGCGTGCGGCGGGTCGCCGCCGGGTGGAGCGCGCTCGCCAGCGCCGCGCCCGCACGGCTGAGGGGGCCGGACCGAGGCGGCTGACCGCGCGCTACGTGACAATTTCGCTGGTGATCGCCTTCGGAGTGGGGCTCATCGCCCTCAGCCTCGCCTGGCCCAACGGGCCGTCGTTCGCGCTGACGGTGGGCGTCGCGGCGGGCCTCGTCTTCCTGGGCCTGCTGCTCGGCCTGCGGCTGCTCCAGCACCGAGCCGCCACGCGGTGACGTCCGCCCCGACGCTGCTCGCGGCGGCGGGGGTCGGCTACCTGCTCGGGGCGATCCCCTGGGGCGTCCTGGTCGCGGGCGTGCTTGGAGGGGAGGACCCGAGGCTGCGCGGGTCGCAGCGCACCGGCGCCACCAACGTGGCCCGCACGGTCGGGATGGTGCCGGCCGTAGTGGTGCTCGTGCTCGACGCGGCCAAAGGGGCCGTGGCGGTGGCCATCGGCGCCTGGCTCACCCTGGCATTGGGCGGTGGAGCCCTCACGGAGTGGGCCCCGGCTGCGGCCGGGATCGCCGCCGTGGTCGGGCACGTGTGGTCCATCTTCTTGCGGTTCCGGGGCGGGAGAGGAGTCGCCACCGCTGCCGGCGGACTGGCGGTGGTGGGGCCGCTGGCGCTGCTGGCGGTCGCGCCGCTCGTGGCACTCGTCGTCTGGCGGACGCGGTACGTGTCGCTCGGCTCGATCGTGGGGGCGGTCGGCGCGCCGCTGCTGGCGGCGATCCTGTACTCCCTGAACATGTACGGGCTCGACACGGTCGTGTACGCCGCGGCGGCCGGGACGATCGTGGTGCTCAGCCACCGCGACAACCTGGCCCGGCTGCGAGCCGGCACCGAGCGGCGCCTGGGCGAGCGGGAGGCTGGCTGACGGTGGAGGTCCGCAGCACGCCCCTCTGGTCGCTGCCGAACCTGCTCGGCCTGTTCCGGATCGCCGCCACCCCCGTCCTGGTGGCGCTGCTGCTGCTCCCGTTCCCGGGGGCCGGCGCCATCGCCTTCGTGCTGTTCGTGCTCGCTGCCGTGAGCGACGTCCTCGACGGCCGCATCGCACGCGCGCGCGGCCAGGTGAACACCTTCGGCGTCTTCATGGACCTCACTGCCGACAAGGTGCTGGTGGCCGGCGTCGTGATCGCGTCGGTCGAGGTCGGCCTGCTGCCGACCTGGATCGCGGCCACCATCATCGTCCGGGAGCTGGTGGTGGCGGGGATCCGCCAGCTGGCCGCGGTGGAGGACGTGGTGATCTCCGCCCGTGCGCTCGGCAAGGCCAAGACCCTGGCCACGCTGGTCGGCCTGGCGCTCCTGCTGCTGGCGTTCGACGCGGCCACCGGCGGGCCGATGGCGGCAGCCGGCGTCGAGCAGGCGCTGCGCAGTGGCGGCCTGTGGGTGATGGCCGCCGCCGCCGCGCTGGCCGTGGTGTCCGGTCTCGACTACCTTCGCGGCGCGCTGCCGATCCTGCTCGCCAGGGGCTGAGTCCGAGCGGCTAGGACACGATCCGCCGGTGCAGGCGGCGCATGGCGATGGTCATGGCGACGGCGAAGAAGACGACCAGGTACGCGACGTTGACAATCAGGAACGGCTCAATGCCCCCGGTCGTCAGCCCGCGCAGCAGGGTGGCGGCGTGGTAGAGCGGGGTGGCCTGGACGACGTAAAGGATCCAGTCGGGGACCTCCGGTCGCGCCGCGATGGCCTCGATCGGGAAGAAGGTGCCGCTGAACAGGAACATGGGCATCACCACCAGGCCCATCGGGATGTCGAAGTCCTGGATCTGGCGCAGGAAGCCGGTGGTCGCCAACCCGGCCGCGCTGAAGGCGGCCGAGACGAGGATCGCCGCCGGCAGGACGAGAATCGCCCACGGCGAGAGCAGCAGCCCGAAGGCGAGCATCACGACCATGAAGGCGATGGAGTACAGCGCCCCGCGGATGACCGCCCACATCAGCTCGCCGATCGCGATCTCCGGGATGCCGAGCGGCGTCGACAGGATGGCGTCGTAGATCTTGTTGAAGTTGAGCCGGAAGAAGACGTTGAAGATCGTCTCCGCCACCGCACCGTTCAGCGCGGCGGTGGCGAGCAGGGCTGGCCCGACGAAGGCGGCGTACGCCACCTCCCGTCCGTCCCGCAGCGGTACCGTGTTGATCAGGCTACCAAGGCCAAAGCCTATGCCCAACAGGTAGAAGAGCGGCTCGAAGAAGCCGGAGAAGAGCACCATCCAGCTGTGCTTATAGACGAGCAGATTGCGCTGGACGATGCGCCGCCCGCGCCGGATGTGGCCGATGGCGGTGGGCAGGAGCGTCGACGCCGGCGCCCCCGGGGCTATGGCCGTCATGCCTACTTCACCAGCCGCCGGTGGAGGAGCCGATACGCGAGGTAGCCGGCCCCGAGGAGGAACGCGAGCAGGTAGCCACCATGCAGCACCACGCCGAGCAGATCGATCCGGTCGAGCGTGAACCCGCGCGTCAGCTCCACCCCGTGGTAGAGCGGGGTCAGCAGGGGCAGCCACTCGATCACATCGGGCAGCCGATCGACTGGGAAGAAGGTGCCGCTGAACAGGAAGAGCGGGTTGATCCCGAACCGGAACAGCGCCGCGAATCCGCTGTCGTTGCGCTGCGTGGCGGCGAAGGCGATGATCGCCGCCGCGAAAGCGAGCCCGGTCAGCGCGGCGGCGGGGATGGCGAGCAGCGCCAGCGGCGAGCGGGGGATGCCGAAGCCGGTCATCACCAGGACGAAGACGGTGGCGATGGTCAGCAGCCGGAAGCCGATCCAGCCCAGCTCCCCGAGCAGCAGGTCGCGCACCCGGAGCGGCGTGGCCAGCATCGCCTCGTAGTTGCGGCGCCACATGATCTTGCCCAGGATCGGGAAGGTCGACTCGAAAGTGGCGGTCTGCATGCACGCCGCGGCCAGCAGCCCCGGCCCCAGGAAGTGGGCGTAGTCGACCCCGCCCAGCGCCGTCCGGTTCTGCTCGGCGATGAACCAGCCGACCCCGACGCCCATGGCGGTCAGGAAGAGGAGCGGGTTGAGGAAGCTCATGAAGAGGCCGCCGCGCCAGGTGCGCCGGTAGACGCGCGCGTTGCGGTGGAAGACGTGGATCGCCTGCGTCATGGCTCCGTAGGCTCCATCGGCCTCAGTCGATCAGGGTGCGGCCGGTGAGCCGCAGGAAGACGTCCTCCAGGCTGGCCCGGCGCACCAGCGCGCTGTCGATGGCCACGTCGGCCCGGTGGAGCTGCTCGAGCGCCTGCTCGCCGTCGGCCACGTAGAGCAGGAACCGATCTGGCAGCTCCTCCACCCGCTCGGCAAACTGCTCCAGCCTTCCGTCCAGGGTCGGTCGGGCGCTGTCGGCGACGCGCAGCTCCAGCACCTCGCGGGTGGCGTACTGGCTGATCAGCTCGCGCGGCGACCCCTCGGCCACGATCTTCGCCTTGTCCATCACGACCAGCCGGTCACACAGCTGCTCGGCCTCGTCCATGTAGTGGGTGGTGATGATCAGGGTCGAGCCTTCCTGT
>CAYXZN010000149.1:0-5739 GCA_964469325.1 uncultured Steroidobacteraceae bacterium | reverse complement strand
GCCTGGCTGATCTGGCTGACCGCTTGGCGCCGGGCCGGCATCGCGGCGACGCTATGGATGGATGCCCGACGTGTCAAGCGGCCACCTCCTTCGCTGGGCGCGCGGGATATCGTGCCGCGCCCCCGTGGCCTTCGACGACGACATCGGCCTCTCGCCCGCCGGCGAGGGGCTCTGGCAGGGCGCGATCGCGCCTGGCTGGGACACGCCGCGGGGGCCGCTAGGTGGCTACGTGATGGCGATCATGATGCGGGGGCTGGCACTGGCCGTGGACGACCCCGAGCGCCAGGCCCGCTCGGTGACCATGCACTTCGTGCGGGTGCCGGAGGCGGGGCCGGTGAGTGTGGCGGCCACCCTGGAGCGCGAAGGGCGCTCGCTCTCCAGCGTCAGCGGCCGCCTCGAGCAGGGCGAGAAACTGCTCGGCCTGGCCCTGGGCGCCTACTCGAAGCCATGGGAGGGACCGCTGCTCGACGAGTCGCCGATGCCCGAGGTGGGACCGTCCGACGAGCCGCAGACGCCGAGTGAGGTTCGCGGGGACGCACCCCGCCCGCCGTTCATCGAGCGCATGATCTTCCAGCGCCGGTTCGGCGATCGGCCCTTTACCCGCTCCGACCGCTCCGAGGTCGGCGGCTGGCTCGGCCTCACCGAGGAGCGCCCGCTCGACGCGGAGGCGGTGGCGGTACTGGCCGACGCCTGGTTTCCCGCCCCCTGGCCCCGACTAGCTGAGCTGGCGCCGGCGCCGACGATCGACCTCACCGTCCATTTCCGCTCCCCGCTTCCGGCCGCCGGCCGGCTGCTGCTGGGACGGTTCCGCACGCGCTACGTCCGCGACGGCTTCTTCGAGGAGGACGGGGAGCTGTGGTCGCCCGACGGAACCCTGGTCGCTCAGTCGCGCCAGCTCGGACTGCTTTTGGGCGCTCGGACGTGAGTGCGCCCATCGGCTAGTTCGTCGAGGGATCCAACGGCATCCGCGCCAGGAGCGTGAACTCGCCGCCCTTGCGGCCCAGCACGACGGCCCAGAGATCGCCCTCCACGAACGGATCGTCGGGGTGGACCGCCTCCGGGATCCAGGCCTCGGCCTCCATCTCGCCGTCGAGCTGGCCGGGGCCCCAGCCCGCGTAGCCGGCGAACACCCGCATCCGCAGCAGCTCCGGCGGCCGGTCGAGGTCGACCATGCCCACGCTGCCGGCGATCAGCTTGGTCGCCTCCGCCGGGTCGGCGTGCTCGGCGATCGCCGTGACCGCGTTGGGCTGGACGGGGCCGCCGACGTGCAGGACGTGCTCGGGTCCGATCAGCTCGGCGAGCTCGGGGACCACCTCGCCGACCGTGGACTCGGAGGGCCGGTTGAGGATCAGCCCGAAGGCGCCCTCGTCGTTGTGCTCGACCACCAGCACGACGCTGCGCCGGAAGTAGTCCGGCATGCTGGGCGAGGCGATCAGCAGCTGTCCGCTGAGGGGCTCGGGCACCGGCTTAGCGTAAGGTCCGCGCGTGGGGGCAACGCTGTACGGGATGGCGCCGTCGCATCCGTCGCATGCGGCGCGGCTGATGCTGGAGCGCAAGGGGATCGAGCACAAGGTCGTGGAGCTTCCCCCCGGCACCCACGCGGCGGCGCTGCGCCCGCTCGGCTTTCGCCGGGGGACCGTGCCCGCGCTGAAGATCGACGGGCGCCGGGTGCAGGGGTCGCTCGAGATCTCCCGCGCGCTGGATGAGATCCAGCCCGAGCCCCCGCTGTTTCCCATTGATCCGCAGCGGCGGGCCGCGGTCGAGGCGGCCGAGCGGTGGGGTGAGGGGGTCCTTCAGGACGTCCCCCGGCTGCTGGCGCGGAGGACCGCCCTGCGTCGTCCCGAGCAGCGCCTGCACATGGCTCGGGAGGCCCGCCTGCCGGCCCCGCGCCTGGTGGCGACGCTCAGCGTCCCGGCCGCCTGGTGGTTCGCGCGCAAGGTGGGCGCGACCGACGACGATCGAGTCCGCGAGGCGATCGAGGAGCTGCCGGCGATGCTCGACCGGGTCGAGGAGCTGGTCGCCGAGGGGATCCTGGGAACCACCGAGCTAAATGCCGCCGACTGTCAGATCGCCCCCTCGATCCGGGCGCTGCTGACCTTTGAGGACCTGGCGCCGCTGATCGGCGACCGCGAGGCGGCTCGTTACGCCCGCTCGATCCTGCCGGACTATCCGACGACGGTTCCCGCCGGCCTGTTGCCGCCCGGCTGGCTCGAGCCCCTCAGCCGCAGCTGAGAGCCCTCAGACGGGTTCGGTCCAGACCAGCGCGGAGCCGTCGAGCACCGTCGTTCCGTCCTGGTTCGTGATCGTGGTCCGCAGCGTGGTCAGGGGCTTGTCCTCGCGGGCCTCGAGCACCTCGACCGTGGCCGTGATCTCGTCCCCAGGCCGCACCGGCACCTTGAAGTCCCAGTCCACGTGAAGGAAGACGGTGCCGGGCCCGGGCAGCTCCTCGGCGACGACGGCGTTGAGCAGGCCGGAGGTGACACCGCCCTGGACGATTATCCCGCCGAACCGCGTCCGCGAGGCGGCGTTCTCGTCGTAGTGCAGCGGGTTGCGATCGCCGGTCAGCTCGGTGAAGAGCTCGATATCCCGGTCGCGAATGGTCCGGGTCCTGCTGGCGGTGTCACCCACACTCGGAGCCACCGATCTAGGGGCTGAGCACGATCTTCAACGCTTCGCGGTTGTCGTAGATCCGATAGGCCTCTGGCGCTTCGTTCAGCTTCATGCGGTGGGTGACCAGCGGCGAGGGGTCGAGGCGGCCGTCGGCGAGCATCTCCAGCACCGGATCGACGTGCTTGATCACGTTGGCGTGGCCGCTGGTGATGGTCAGCGCCTTGATCCAGACCACCCCCATGTGCAGCTCGATGCGCTCGGCGTAGACGCCGGTTGCCGAGACCGTGCCCGCCTTGCGGGCCAGCCGGCAGGCCAGCTCGAGCGCGTCGGGGTGCCCGACCGCATCGACGGCGAGCTCGACGCCGCGGCCCCCGGTGAGCCGCTTGACCTCACCCCGCGGGTCCTGCTCGGTCAGATGTACGGGGGTCGCGCCGAAGGCCTCGGCCTGGCGAAGGCGCTCCTCCACGGTGTCGACCGCGACCACCTCGGAGGCGCCCGCCGCCTTCGCCGCCTGCACTGCGCACAGCCCGACCGGCCCCAGGCCCAGCACCGCGACGCTCTCGCCCTTGGCCAACGGCCTCGAGTCGATCGCGTGGTAGGCGGTCCCCATCACGTCGCCGGCGAACAGGGCGAGATCGTCGGAGAGCCCGTCCGGGACCTTGCGTAGGGAGAGGTCGGCGTGAGGGACCAGCACCAGCTCGGCCTGGGCGCCCTGCAGGGAGCCGAGCGTCTCCCCGTGACCGAAGACGCGGCCCTCGTCGCACTTGTGAAACTCGCGGCGCTCGCAGAAGAAGCAGCGCCCGCAGGCCGTGCAATACGTGCCCAGCACTCGATCTCCGACCGCCACCTTCGACACCTCGTCCCCTGCTGCGACCACCTCGCCGACGTACTCGTGGCCGATGATGAAGCCGGGCTCGATTTTCACCCGGCCGTGGTAGATGTGCAGGTCCGAGCCGCAGATCCCACTCGCCTCCACCCTGACGATCGCGTCGTCGGGAGCCACCGGCTCCGGGTCGGGCTTCTCCTCAACCCGCACCTCGCCGGGCGCCTGGAAGGTGACCGCGCGCACCCCGCAAGCGTATGAGAGGATCGCCCACGGCGGAGAAGAGAGGAGACGCGATGGCAATCGACAAGTCCAGTCCGGTGCTGATCACCGGGTGCTCCAGCGGGATCGGCCGCGCGACCGCCGAGCGCCTCGGCGACGCCGGCTGGAACGTCTACGCGACCGCGCGTCGGCCGGAGGCGATCGAGGAGCTGAAGAGCCACGGCTGCAAGACGCTCGCCCTGGACTGCGACGACGAGACCTCGATGAGCGCGGCCGTCGCCGAGGTCGAGCGCGACGGAGGCTCGGTCGGCGCGCTGGTCAACAACGCCGGCTACAGCCAGAGCGGCGCGCTGGAGACCGTGCCGATGGACAGTGTGCGCAGCCAATTCGAGACCAACGTCTTCGGGCTGCTGCGCATGTGCCAACTGGTGCTGCCGGGGATGCGCAGGGCCGGCTCGGGCCGGATCGTCAACATCAGCTCGATGGGGGGCAAGCTTACTTTCCCCGGCGGTGGCGTCTATCACGCGACCAAGCACGCGGTCGAGGCGCTCTCCGACGCGCTTCGCTTCGAGGTCGGTGGCTTCGGGATCGATGTGGTGGTGCTCGAGCCCGGCCTGATCGTGACCAACTTCGGGGAGGCGGCGGTGGGAAGCATGGCCGAGGTGGAGTCCGATGGCCCCTACGGCGCCTTCAACCGCCAGGTCGCCGAGGTCACGGCCGGCGCCTACCGCGGCCCGATGGCGAAGTTCGGAGGGGGGCCGGAGACGGTCGCCGCAAAGATCGAGAAGGCGCTGACCGCCCGGCGGCCTTCCACCCGCTACAAGGTGACCGCGTCGGCGCGCGTGGTGATGGGGGTGCGCCGTGCAATGAGCGACCGGATGTGGGACCGCTTCGTGGGCTCGCAGTACTCTCGGCCGAAGCCGGATAGTTGAGCTCCCGCGAGCGCGAGCGCGCGGCCGACGCCGGCGCGATCCAGTGGGACGCGGCGTTCTTCGGCTGGCTGGCGGCGATCGGCCTCGCCGCCCTGCTGGTGGCGATGGCGGTGGGCGCGGGCGTGGCGGTCGGCCTCACCGACATCGAGGCCAGGGCCAGCGAGGAGGCCGAGGAGCTCGGCCTCGCCGGCGGCGCCCTGCTGGTGGCGATCCTGGCCCTCGCCTATCTCGCCGGCGGCTACGTCGCCGGGCGCATGGCCCGGTTCCACGGCTGGCGCCAGGGCCTCGGCGTCTGGCTGCTCGCGCTGCTGATGACGGTGGCCCTGGCGGTGACCGCCTGGATCGCGGGCGGCGAGGTGAACCCGCTGGAGTCGCTGGAGCTGCCCCGGATCCCGGTGGAGGAGGAGGGCGGGCTGACCTGGCGCGGCGGCCTCGCGCTGGGGCTGACCGTGCTCGCCACCCTCGCCGCCGCGATCGTCGGGGGGATCCTGGGCGAGCGCTTCCACCGCCAGCTCGACGGCGCTGAACCGCAGGAGGACGCGCCGCGCGAGGCGCAGGGGGCGTCGTGAGCGAGGAGGCGCGCGGCGAGATCGATCCCGGCGCCGATATCGGGCACGTGCACCTCAAGGTCTCCGACCTGGAGCGCGCGGTCGCCTTCTACACCGAGGTGCTGGGTTTCTCGGAGCAGGCGAGGCTGCCCGGCGCGGCCTTCGTCTCGGCCGGCGGCTACCACCACCACATCGGGCTCAACACCTGGCAGAGCGAGGGCGGCTCGCCGCCGCCGCCCGGAAGCACGGGCCTCTTCCACCTCGCGATCCGCTACCCGAGCCGCGCGGCGCTGGGCACCGCGCTGCGCAGGGTGATCGACGCCCGGGTGCCGCTCGCCGGCGCCTCCGACCACGGCGTCAGCGAGGCGATCTACTTCGCCGATCCCGACGGCAACGGGATCGAGCTCTACTGGGACCGCCCGCGCGAGCAGTGGCCGCGTCCACCCTCGGGCGAGGGGGTGGCGATGTACACGCGGCCGCTCGACCTGGAGGCGCTGCTCGCCGAGGCGGGCTGACCCGCTCAGCCGTCCTCGCCGCGGGCGACCCGATCGAGGATCGCGCCAAGCCGGCGGCGCGCGTCGCCTGCGTCGGTCGCCGCCACCGG
>CAYXZN010000148.1:0-5745 GCA_964469325.1 uncultured Steroidobacteraceae bacterium | reverse complement strand
GGTTCCGGTTCGACCTGGCATCGGCGCTGGCACGCGAGTTCTACGACGTCGACAAGCTGGGCAGCTTCTTCGACATCATCCACCAGGATCCGCTGATCAGCCAGGTCAAGCTGATCGCCGAGCCGTGGGACGTCGGCCCCGGCGGCTACCAGGTGGGCAACTTCCCGGTCGGCTGGGCCGAGTGGAACGGCAGGTACCGGGACACGGTGCGGCGCTTCTGGCGCGGCGTCGGCCACCAGGCGGCGGAGCTGGCGTACCGCCTGAGCGGCTCATCCGACCTCTACGCCCAGGGCGGGCGGCAGCCGCACGCCAGCGTCAACTTCGTCACCGCCCACGACGGGTTCACCCTCAACGACCTGGTCAGCTACGAGCAGAAGCACAACGAGGCCAACGGGGACGGAAACCGCGACGGCGAGGACCACAACGAGTCGATGAACTTCGGCGTCGAGGGGCCGACCGATGCGGAGCCGATCCTCGAGGCCCGCGAGAAGCAGAAGCGGAACCTGCTGGCCACGCTCTTCCTGAGCCAGGGCGTGCCGATGATGCTGGGCGGCGACGAGATCGGCCGCACCCAGCAGGGCAACAACAACGCGTACTGCCAGGACAACGAGATCAGCTGGTTCGACTGGGACCTGGATCGCCGCCGCCGGCAGCTGCTCGCCTTCGTCCGCGACCTGATCCGCACCCAGCACGACCACCCCGTCCTGCGCCGCCGCCGGTTCTTCCAGGGGAGGCGGATCCGCGGCTCGACGGTGAAGGACCTGACCTGGTACGGGCCGAACGGGCGGGAGATGACCGACGAGCAGTGGCAGGCGACCGGCGTGAAGACGCTCGGGCTGCGACTGGCCGGCGACGCCATCGACGAGCTGGGGCCGCGCGCCGAGCGGCTGGTCGACGACACGCTGCTGATCATCCTCAACGCCGACGACCGGCCGGTTGCCTTCACCCTTCCCCGCCGCAACGGGGCGCGGTGGGAGCGGGTCTTCGACACCGTCTACCCCCAGTTCGGCACGCCGCCCGGGCTGCCGGACACGTTCGCGGGCGGGAAGCCGTACCGCGTCTCGGAGCGATCGGTGGTCCTCCTGCGCGAGACGGCGCTCAAGCCGGTATCCGAGGAGTAGTCCCTCGACCAGCCGCCTCCGTCTATCCTTTCCGGGTACCCGACGCGCCCGGGCAGCGGCCCGGCGCTTGCAGCCTTCCCCCGCGCCGATGAAGCCTCGTCCGATGAACTTCCATGTTTCGCGCGAAGCTCGCGACCGCTACCAGATCGATGCCGAGCTGTTCACCCTGACCGGCAACCTGGTGCTGCCCGACTTCGCCGCCGCGCGACGGGTGGTGCGCCGGATGAACGAGGCGCGCGGCGCCCAGGGAGAGCCGGAGCGGGCCGTCCACGCCGGGGACCTGAACGCACTGGGGCTCATCGACGAGATCCTTCACTACGTGGTCGCCCTGTACCGCGAGCAGCGGAACCCGGGCGCCATGGGCGCTGCCCTCGCCGCCCTGGAGGAGCGGCTGGGGCGCAGGGCCCTCGACGCCAGCCTGCTCGACTTCGTCCGCCGCTTTCCCGGCCTCGAGGTGTATCGCGGAGAGCTGGACGCGGCCGCCTGGCTGGCGGGTGAGACCGATGGGCGCCCGCACCGCGAGATCGCCCTGGAGGAGCTGCTCACCGTCTGGCTCGCCAACGCCAACGCTGCCGTCGGCGACTTCGTGGAGCTGTTCGACGACCAGCCGCTGGCGGAGGGGACCGCCTACCGACGCCTGATCCCCGCCCTCCAGGCGTTCTTCGCCAACCAGCCGCCGTTCGGCCCCGACCAGCAGAGCCTGTTCGCCATGCTGCGCGCGCCAGCGGTGGCCGTGCCGGACTCGCTGGCCGGCCAGCTCCGCTTCATCCGCGAGCGCTGGGGGCTGATGATCGGCCGCTTCGCGGACCGGCTGCTGATCGGCCTGGACGTGCTGGAGGAGGAGGCGCTCGCGCGATGGCGGCGCTTCCACGGCGCCGGCGCCGCCGAGGGGCAGGCCTCGGTCCTCGAGTACACCGGCCTCGGAGGCGAGGCGGAGCGCTTCAGCCCGGACCGCGACTGGATGCCGCGCGTGGTGCTGATGGCGAAGAGCACCTACGTGTGGCTGGACCAGCTCTCCAGGTCGTACGGGCGTGACATCCACCGCCTCGACCAGATCCCCGACGAGGAGCTGGACCGGCTGGCCCGCTGGGGCTTCACCGGGCTGTGGCTGATCGGCGTCTGGGAGCGGTCGCGGGCGTCGGCCGAGATCAAGCGCCGCCGCGGCAACCCGGAGGCGGTGGCATCGGCCTACTCGCTCGACGACTACCGGATCGCCGAGGACCTGGGTGGCGAGGCGGCCTACCGGGATCTGCGCGACCGGGCCTCCGCGCGCGGGGTCCGGCTGGCCAGCGACATGGTCCCCAACCACATGGGGATCGACTCGCGCTGGGTGATCGAGCAGCCCGACCGCTTCCTGTCGATCGAGCAGCCCCCCTATCCCGGCTACACCTTCGGCGGGCCCGACCTGTCCGACGACGAGCGGGTTGGGGTCTTCATCGAGGACCACTACTGGGACGGCACCGATGCGGCGGTGGTCTTCAAGCGGGTGGACCGATGGAGCGGCGACGAGCGCTACATCTACCACGGCAACGACGGCACCTCCATGCCGTGGAACGACACCGCTCAGCTGAACTACCTGCGCCACGACGTCCGCGAGGCGGTGATCCAGACCATCCTGGACGTGGCCCGACGCTTCCCGATCATCCGCTTCGACGCGGCCATGACGCTCGCCCGCAAGCACATCCAGCGCCTCTGGTTCCCCGCGCCGGGGAGCGGCGGCGGCGCCATCCCGTCCCGCGCCGAGCACGCCATGTCGCCCGAGCAGTTCGAAGCGGCGATGCCGATCGAGTTCTGGCGCGAGGTGGTCGATCGGGTCGCCTCCGAGGTCCCCGACACGCTCCTGCTGGCGGAGGCCTTCTGGCTGATGGAGGGCTACTTCGTCCGGACCCTGGGCATGCACCGGGTCTACAACAGCGCGTTCATGAACATGCTGCGCGACGAGCGGAACGGCGAGTACCGGCAGCTGATCAAGAACACGCTCGAGTTCGACCCGGAGATCCTGAAGCGCTACGTCAACTTCATGAACAACCCCGACGAGCGGACCGCGCTCGACCAGTTCGGCAAGGGCGACAAGTACGTCGGCATCGCGACCGTGATGGCGACCCTGCCGGGCCTGCCGATGTTCGGCCACGGCCAGGTCGAGGGGCTCAGCGAGAAGTACGGCATGGAGTACCGCCGGGCGTACCTCGACGAGCAGCCCGACCCCTGGCTCGTGGAGCGGCACGAGCGCGAGATCTTCCCGCTCCTCCACCGGCGCTCGCTGTTCGCGGAGGTGAGGGGCTTCAACCTGTACGACGTCACCAACGACGACGGCGGCGTGAACGAGGACGTCTTCGCCTACAGCAACCGCTCCGGCGACGACCGCACGCTGGTCGTCTACCACAACCGGTACGCGTCGACCTCCGGCTGGATCCGCAACTCGGTCCCCTACGCGGTGAAGGACTGGTCGGGCGGGAAGCGCCTCGAGCGGCGGACGCTGGGCCAGGGGCTCGGCCTGTCGGACGATCCGGCCGGCTTCGTCGTCTTCCGTGACCTGCGCACCGGCCTCGAGTACCTGCGCCCCACGCCCGAGCTGCGCGATCGCGGCCTGAGGATCGACCTCGACGCGTACCGCTGCCACGTCTTCTGGGATTTCCGGCAGATGCACGACGCCGCCGGGCAGCTGAGGCGGCTCCACGACGAGCTGGGCGGGCGCGGAGTGCCGAGCGTGGAGGACGCGCTGGTCGAGCTCCAGCTCCAGCCGCTCCACGCCGCCCTGGCGCGGGCGCTGGACGCGGAGCTGGTAGGCCGGCTGGTCGCGCCCGGGCCGCCCGTTTCGAGCCGCCCTCGAACGGGCGGCGACGGCACAGCGCCGACCGACGCGGTCCGGGCCGCCAGGGGCGGTGCGGCGGGAGCGGCGCGCGGCGGGAAGTCCGGCCGGGGAACGGCCGACCAGGTCCAGCGGCTCGCCTCCGAACTGGCCGACCGGGCACGCGACGTGTACCGTGCCGCCCGTGATTCGGCCGGGCTCGAAGTCGATCCGGATACGGCGGCGGGACAGGTCGCGTCGCGGACGGCTGCCCTGCTCGCCCTGCCCGGCAGCGACGATGGCGCTCGCCTCGCGGCGCCGCTCGACGACCCGGCTCGGCGCGCCCCGCTGCTCGCGTGGCTGATCCTCGAGCCGGTGGCCGCGCTGGTCGGCGACGAGACGCTGCAGACGCTGCGGCTCCACCAGCCGCTGGTGGCCGCCTTCCACGGCAGCGGCCTCGACGAGCCGGCCGGCTGGCGGGCCGTCGAGCTGCTCGCCTTCTTCCTCTCCGGGCGCCGAGGTGCCGACCTGGAGGGTGCTGGCAGGACGGCCCGTGCGACCGCGAAGCGGATCGCCGCGCGCTGGGCCGACGAGGCGAGCGCCCAGCGGCTGATCGGCGCCAACTGGCACCAGGGAGTGGCGTGGTTCAGCCGGAAGGGGTTCGAGGAGCTGAGCTGGTGGCTGGCGGTGACCGAGCTGCTGCGCGGGGTGGCCGAGAGCGGGCGCCTGTCCCGCTCCGCGGTCGCATCGGCGGTCAAGCGCGAGCGCGCCATGGTGGAGCTGGGCGAGGCGTCCGGCTATCGGCTGGATCGGCTGACGAAGCCGACGACGACGGCCGTCTAGCCGCTCTGCGGGGCCCGGCCGTAAGCGGCTGTGCTAGCGTTACGCGTCGCGCGTGGCCCGCGCGCAACGGTCTGAGCCGCACGAAGACGACGCCCCTCGCCCGACGGGGCGGGATCTCCAGCCTGGGAGGCAGCTTGGGATTCTTTGACGCCCTCCTCGGGCTCCTCTCACACGATGTCGGGATCGACCTCGGCACGGCCAACACCCTGGTCACCGTGCGCCACCGCGGCATCGTGATCAGCGAGCCGTCGGTGGTGGCCATGGACACCCGCACCAAGCGTGTCCTGGCGATCGGCGCCGAGGCGAAGCGGATGGTCGGCCGGACGCCCGCCAACATCGTCGCCATCCGCCCCCTGCGCGACGGCGTGATCAGCGACTTCGACGTGACCGAGCAGATGATCCGGTACTTCATCCAGAAGGTCCACGACAAGTACGCTCGCATCCCGCGTCCCCGGGTGCTGGTGGGCATCCCGTCCGGCGTGACCGAGGTCGAGAAGCGAGCGGTCCGCGACGCCACCCTGAACGCTGGCGCCCGCTGGGCCAGGCTGGTCGAGGAGCCGATGGCCGCGGCGATCGGCGCCGGCCTGCCGGTGTCCGAGCCGTCCGGCAGCCTGATCGTCGACATCGGCGGCGGCACCACCGAGGTGGCGGTGATCAGCCTGGGCGGCATCGTGGTCAGCCGCAGCATCCGGATCGGGGGGGACGAGATGGACCAGGACATCGTCAGCTTCGCCCGGCGCGAGTACAACCTGCTGATGGGCGAGCGGACCGCGGAGGAGATCAAGATCGCGGTCGGCTCCGCCTTCCCGAACGTCCAGAACCGCACGGTGACGTTCCGCGGGCGGGACCTGCTGACCGGGCTGCCCCGCAGCGTGGAGGTGGGCGGCGACCAGATCCGCGAGGCGCTGGAGCCGTCAGTGGCGCAGATCATCGAGGCCATCAAGGAGACGATCGAGGAGACGCCGCCGGAGCTGGTGGCCGACATCATGGACC